>JAHFDQ010000541.1 GCA_023248915.1 Archangiaceae bacterium
CGGTTCTCCGGCGTCCTCGACATGCAGGACGGAACTTCAATCCCGACGATGGCGCTCGGGTCCGGGCGCGACCGCGTGGTGGTGGCGGCCGACTACAACGGCGACAAGAAAGAGCTGTTCGGCTTCTTTGACATGCAGGGGCGCGAGATTGGCCGCGCCTCGCTGGTCCACGAGGACGAGAAGATCACCATGCGCTGGGAAGGTCTGGACGGCAAGCCCGGCAAGCTGATCGCTTCCTACGGCAACGGCGGCGAGCGCGTCCCTGCCGCCTTCAAGAAAGACCTGACCACCTACCTGAAGGGCCTGGAAGAACGCCCCACCGGCAAGGAAGTCTCCGCCAAGGCGCTCCCGGACATTCTCCGCCGCCACTACGAGATCATGCAGCGGACCATCGCCGACGGCACCAGCGCGGAAACCTTCACCTTCCAGGGCCAGAAGCTGTACCTGCTCAACGACTGGAGCTGCGTGTCAACCCAGCACGTCTACACGGCCAAGGGCACCGAGTTGGCCACCGTGGTCGACGGCGAGGTGTCGTAGGCCTCGGCCGCCCGACGGGCCTAGGCGCTGCCACCCGAGGTCGAGCGCTTCGGCCCGACCTTCCGGCCGGTCGTGAACGGCGGGAGGAACTTGGTGAACGCCGCCGGCATGCGCGACGCCGCCCGCCGGCGGACCGCCTTCCAGACCCGCTTCGACTGCCGGAGGAACGCGGCCTCGACCACGGGGTCGGCCTCTTTTCGCTTCTGGAAGCGGGCGTGCACCTCGAAGGCGAAGTTGTCGAGGACCTCGGAGTCGACCGGGTCGCCGTTCAGCGCCAGCGTCAGCGACAGTAGGCCCTCCTTCTCGGCGACGTGGAAGAACTGCGCCTCTGAAATCTTGTTCGGCATGCACTCGAGCGGTCCGGCGCTCACCACGCCGTCGATGTGGCCCTCGCGCCACTCGAACGCGGCGCCGCCGAGGGTCAGCACCGACTCTGCCTCGAGCGCGTCGCGCAGGTAGGGCGCGGCGGCGTCGAGCGAGTCTTCGACGGTGGTGCGGCGCGGCCAGCCCAGCTTGGGCGCGACGGTCGCGTACGCCGTCGCCTGAATTCGGCGCTGCACGAAGCTGGTCATGCGGTGCGAGAAGCCCTCGTGCTGGCCGTCGCGGCTGTTCAGGTAGTCGGTGTACTCGAGCCACTCGGTGAACGGGGCGAACCGGGCCTTGACCCCGCGTTCCTCGAGCCGGTCGATGACGAAGTCGTTCGCGAACGGGTCGCAGCGAACGTAGATTTCCCCCACCACCAGCACGGTGGGCATGTCCTTTTGCTGCTTGACGTTGGCGAACGCCGCCGCCGACCGTTCGAGCAGCGAGGTGGTGCCGAACAGGCGCCCCGAGGCGACTTCCCAGAGGGCTCCGGGCACCGACAGATCGCCCTTGGTGGCCGCCTCGAGCGTCAGCATCAGCTCGTCGTGGAAGCGGCGGTACAGTTCCTGGGCCGCCCCCTTTCGCGACTCGGTGGGCCGGGTGTCGTACAGCATCTCGAGCAACAGGTCGGCCGCCATGCAGCCGGTGAACACCACCGAGGCGAACCCGGCCGGCACTCCCTCGAAGTAGTTGTCGCTCGACGGCGACCAGACCCGCACCCGGTCGTTCCAGCCCAGCCGCTCGAGGATGATCTTGTGCAGCAGGTGGTAGGTGCCGAACCGGCAGGGGCCGTTCGACGTCGGCATGAAGAACGAGAACTGGGTGGCCGTGTCGCGTTCGGGCTCGAGCCGCTGCAGCAGGGAACCCACGGTGATGGTCATCGGCACGCACTCTTTGCCCGAGGTATGCCGCCGGCCGATGCGCACCGACTCGCGGTCGGGCCGGGGTAGCGCCTCGGCCCGAATGCCCAGCCCCCGGATGGAAGCGGCCAGCGCCTCGGCGGCCGGCCCCATGCGCGGGATGAGCACGTGCTCGTTCCGCCGCCTGATGTCGGGGAAGGACTCGCGGTCGAGCTCGAGCCGGCGGAACGAGTTCGGTTCCTTGGCGGGAACGCCGCCCACCGCCTTCAGGTCTTCGCGCACGCAGTGCAGGAAGGCCTCGACCCGCGTCTTGGTGCCGGCGTCGCCCGAGTGGCCGTCGGTCTCGATGATCGCGAACGGCCGGCCTTCCATGATGTAGCTGTAGAAGTGAATCGAGAACGAGTCGGGCCCGCACGAGTAGTTGCTGCAGAACAGGCTGTACAGGCCGGGGGTGCGGCGAATCTGGTGCGCGGCGCGCAGGTTGCGCTGGCCGTGGCCCCAGTACATGCCCTCGAAGATCGGCACCTCTCCGCCCACCGGGTAGCAGTCGACCGGAATGGCGACGGCCCCCTGCTCGCGCAAGATGGCCGGCACGTTCGAGTTCAGCACCTCGTTGTGAATGGTGTACTCGCGCCCGAGGACGATCACCGCGGTGATTGCCTGCTCGGCGCAGAAGTCGAGCGCGCGCTGGCCCAAGTCGAGGCAGCGGCGGACGAAGCCGTGCTGGGCGCCGACCGCGAACCGGTAGGCCTGTTCGAACCGTTCGGGAGGCGCCGACAGCTCGGCGGCCAGGCGGCGGCAGCCGGCGAGGAACTCGGCCGATTCCAGGTTGCCGGGCCCCACGTCGATGACGGGCGAGACGATGGTCGAGCGCAGCGTCCCGGCCAGGTCCGAGCGCAGCATGTCGGCGCTGGCCTGCACGATGGGGCAGAGGTTGGCGTGCTTCTCGTCCTTGCTCTTGGGAATGCCCCGCAGCATCGGCAGGAACAGGTAGTCGGGCGCGCCCGCCGCCATCTCGCTGACCAGCCCGTGGAAAAGCTGCATCGGCGCGCAGAAGGGGACGTTGGCCTCTTCGATGCCGCGCTTCAGCGCCTTCCGGTCTCCGTCGGCGCGCACCACCACGTCGAAGCCCAGCTCGCGGATGAAGGTCGCGAAGAAGGGGAACAGCCCCTTCAGCTGGAACTCGTCGGTCATGGCCACGGTGCGCTGCCCCAGCGGCCGCGACACCTCGGCCACCAGCTTCTCGATCAGCTCGCGCCGCTCGCGGAACGGGTCGGGTGACAGGTCGGGCAGCTTCTTGCGCCGGGTGCCCTTGTCGTAGAGCGAGCAGCCGCCGCCCCAGGTGAACTTGCGCTTCTCGTCGCCCACCGACGTCGCCATGCGGTCGATGCGGCACTTGTTGCCGGCGCCGCCGCAGCCCTGGGTCGAGTGGCAGACGAAGGTCTCTTTCTTGTCGACCTTGGCGGTCAGGAAAGTCCGAACGTCGACCGGGGCCAGGTCTTCGCCGGCCAGCTCTTTCAGGGTCAACAGCGCGATGCCGAGCGCCCCGATGGTGCCGGGGTTCGGGGGCACCACCACTTCCGACCCCGTCTGGCGGGCGACCGCCGCGGCCAGGGCGTCGGCCGCGAAGGGCATGCCCTGGCAGAAGATGACGCTGCCGACCGACCGGCTGCCCTTCACCCGGTTCAGGTAGTTCTGGATGATGGAGTCGTAGATGCCCGCGATGATCGGCCGCTGTTCGACGCCGGCGGCGACCGCGCCGTCGATGATCTCGGCCATGAAGACCGAGCAGTGCTGCCCCAGCGAGATGCCCGACCCGGCGGCCAGTGCTTCCTGCCCCAACTGCGCGACGTCGGCGATGCCCGAGAAGCGCTTGCCCTGCTCTTCGATGAACGAACCGGTGCCGGCGCTGCACGCCTCGTTCATCGCCGAGTCCACCACCCGGCCGCCGGCCAGGCGGATGTACTTCGCGTCCTGCCCGCCGATCTCGAAGATGGTGTCCACCCGCGGGTCGTGGTGCAGCGCCCCTTCCGCGTGGGCGGCGATCTCGTTCAGCACGAAGACCGAGCTGCAGCCGTAGCAGACCGACAACAGCGAGCCGACGATCTCACGGCCACTCCCGGTGGCGCCGAGCGCCAGCACCGCCCGGCTTCCGGCGGGCCCCTCGAGGAACTTCCGGGTCAGCGCCTGCGCGGCGCCTACCGGGTCGCCGTTGGTGCGCAGGTAACCTTCCCAGGCGGTGTCGCGAGTCTCGGCGTCCACCGCGACCACCTTCGACCCGGTCGACCCGATGTCGAAGCCCAGCACCAC
>JAHFDQ010000155.1 GCA_023248915.1 Archangiaceae bacterium
CTTGATGCCCGCCTCGCAGTCGGCCGCGTCGAGGGCGCCGGTGGGGGGCTTGTTGCAGACGTTGCCCTCGTCGACCTGGCCGTCGCAGTCGTCGTCCTTGCCGTTGCAGACCTCGGTCGCGCTCGGGTGCACCGCCGCCCGGGTGTCATCGCAGTCGAGCGTGTTGGGCACCTTGCCCTGGACGGCCTGGCACGAGTGCTCGGGAGTCGAACCGGCCGCGCCGAAGCCGTCCGCGTCGGAGTCGGGGTAGTAGTCCTGGAACAGCAACCCGTCGTCGGCCGCGCCGCTGCAGTCGTCGTCGAGCCCGTTGCACACCTCGGCGACGCCCGGGTGCACCGCCGCGCGCGAGTCATCGCAGTCGGTGTTGTTCGCCACCCGCCCCGCCACCGGACCACACGCGGAGACCGCCACGCCCAAGGCGTCGCCGAAGCCGTCGCCGTCGGCGTCGAGGTAGTAGCTCTGCACGGCGAGGCCGTCGTCCTCCAGCCCGTTGCAGTCGTCGTCCACTCCGTTGCACGCCTCGGCCGCGCCCGGGTGGACGGCCGCGGAGTGGTCATCGCAGTCGCCCTTGTTCGGCACCCTGCCAGCTACCTGGCTCTGGCAGGCGTGAACTGGGGCGGCCGTGGCGTCGCCGAAGCCGTCCTGGTCGAGGTCCGGGTAGAAATCGCGGAACGTCAGGCCGTCGTCGATCTGCCCGTTGCTGTCGTCGTCCACTCCGTTGCAGACCTCGACGGCCCCGGGGTGAACGGCCGGGTTGGCGTCGTCGCCATCGCCGGTCTTGGTGGCGCTACCCGCGGGGGGCGCGCCGCACCCGGTTCCGGTCACCTGGGACGTGCCGTACCCGTCGCCGTCGGAGTCCCGGTAGAACGGGTGGAGGTCGAGCCCCTCGTCCACCTGGCCGTCGCAGTTGTCGTCCAGGCCGTTGCAGGCCTCGGGCGCGCCCGGGTGGACGGCCGGGTCGCGGTCGTCACAATCGACGACGGCCACGCCGGTGCAGTCGCCCGTTCCCGGGACTCCATCGCCGTCGCTGTCGATGCACGAGCCCGGCGGGCGTGTTCCCCCGTCGGCCCCGGGGGGTACCACCGGACCGCAGCCGACCCACGCCGCCGCGGTGACGAGCGTCAGGACCGAGGTGCGAACCTGCATGTACCCGAGGCTCCTTGCCTTCTGCGAAACGCGGTGAACCCTACTTGATGGGCCGTGGCAGCGGCAATTTCGCGAATCGCGCCGGGCCGTCAGTTGCAGCTCAAGTCGGTGGCGCTCACGCCCCCGGCCGAACCGCCGTAGAGCACGAAGCCGGCCGTCTTCCTCGGCCCCCCGGACGACGAGGCGTTCAAGAGCAGCCTCCGGGTGCCGCCGGTGCAGCCCGCGCCCGGGCAGCCCGAGTAGGCCGTCGCGGCGGTCAGCGGCAGGGCCGCGGTGCCGGTGAAGGCCATCTTCCCGACCCAGGCCTGGGGTTCCTCTGCCAGCACCGCCGATTCGGAAACGAGCGCGCTGACCAGGAACTCGGTCGGCCGCGCGGACACCTGCGGCATCTGCACCGAGTCGGTGCCAGTCCCGGCATGGCTGGTCCCGAAGAGCGCCGCGCCGCCCCCGTTGGTCTGCCAGAAGAAGAGGCCGGCACTGACCGGCGTCGTCCAGGCGACCGAGAAGGCCGCCGCCCAGCGGTCGGAACCGCCGGTCAGGCCTCCCCAGGCCACGTCCATCTCGTGGACCGAGTCGTTCGCGGTACCCGCGTACAGCGTCGTGCCGCCTGAGGCCGCGGTGCCGTCCTCGTTGAAGACGGCCAGCTTCAGCGTCTCGCCGGTCTTGTAGGCCACCGCGAACTTCGCCAGCCCAGTCGGACACCCCACCGAGTCGCCGAACTCGGCCACGCTCGAGGCGGCGGCGAACGGGCCGTTCAGGTTGGGGTCGGAAATCGCCAGCGCCGTGGGGGCGATCGAGAAGACGGGCACCCAGGCTGCGCCGGCGCCGGTGAAGGACAGGGACGACATCCAGATCTTCGTGCCCCCCGAGTCGGTTTGCTGCCACAGGACGATGGCGCGCCCACCGTAACCGCGCACCACGCGCACGTTGGTGAGAGTGCCGGAGGAGAGCTGCGTCTGCACCCAGCGCTCGTAGCCGCTGAGCGTGCGCAGCGTCGGGCCGGGGCCCACGTAGTACAGGTCGATCTGATCGGTGTACATCTGGGCGGCGACCAGCACTCCCGGTCCGCCCTGGGCGATGCCTACGTCCAAGTACCCCGAGTTGGTGGCGGACACGAGCGTTGGCGCGGCGGTGCCAGCGTCGCCTTCCTCGCCCAGTTGCTGAACGTAGACCTTGCCCGCGGACACGTACGCCGCCGCGTAGGCGAACCAGTTGTCGGTTCCCGTCGCGCCGCCGCCGTTGCATGAGGTGGGCGTCAAGTACACCGGCGCCAGGTCCACGGCCGACGGGTCGAAGGTGGCAGAGACCGTCCAGGTGGAACCCATCGCGTACTCGTCGACCGCTCCGTTGCAGTCGTTGTCGAGCCCGTCACAGGCCATGAGGGTGGGCGCGCCCGCGTCGACCGGGCAGGCCAGCCCCCCGTCGGCTCCGCAGGCGAACAGCCCCGAGCGCAAGCAGACGCCCAGCCCGACGGTGCAGGCGGTGCCCTTCTGCGGGAAGGTCTCGTCGACCTGGCCGTTGCAGCTGTTGTCGAGGCCGTCGCAGACTTCCGAGCTCGGCGGCGTGACGTGAACGCACTGCTCGAAGCCGCTCACGCACTGCTTCCAGCCCACCGAGCAGACCCCCTGCTCGCCGGTGACGCAACCGGCGCCCTTGTTGGCGAACGTCTCGTCGGTCTGGCCGTCGCAGTCGTCGTCCTTGTTGTTGCAGACCTCGGTCGCGCCCGGGTGGATGGCCGGGTCGGCGTCGTTGCAGTCGCCGGACTTGGGCGCTTTGCCCGGCACCGACTGCTTGCAGCTGGCCGTGGCGGCGCCGGTGCCGTAACCGTCGCCGACGTTGTCGGTGAAGTAGTCGCGCGAGACGACGTTGTCGTCGACCTGCCCGTTGCAGTCGTCGTCCCTGCCGTTGCAGTACTCGGCGGCGCCCGGGTGAACGTTGACGTCGGTGTCGTCGCAGTCGCCGCCCTGCCGCACCTTCCCGGCGATGGCGGTCAAGCACGAGCTTTGCGCCACTCCCGCGCCGAAGCCGTCGCCGTCCTTGTCTTCGTAGTACTCGTAGACTGGCAGCCCCTCGTCGATCGACCCGTTGCAGTTGTTGTCGACGCCGTCGCACACCTCGTCCGCGATGGGGCGAATTTCGGCGCGGGTGTCGTCACAGTCGAGCAGCGCGGGCGAGACGTTGGAGCAGTCGCCGGTGCCCATGTACCCGTCCCCGTCGGCGTCGCGGCAGGTGCCGTAGGTACCCGACCCCGAGTCGTGCGGGGGTTCAACGGCGCCTGAGTCTGGCCACTCGTAGGGGGCCGGGGTGCAGGCCAGCGCCAGGGCGGAACCGCACACCGCCATTCGCCAGGTCGCGCGCGTCATCGAAACCCGAACGGTAGGCCAGCCGCGCCGGTCGCGGCAACCGCCCCGTGGCGCTAGGCGGTCGCCTCGGCGCCGTGGCACTTCTTGTACTTCTTGCCGCTTCCGCAGGGGCACGGGTCGTTCCGGCCGATCTTCGGCCCCGCGCGCGCCGCCGCCTTCTTCTCGCCTTCGTCGAGCTTGCCTTCGGCGTTGGCGCGGCCCTCGACCGCCGCCTTCCGCTTCTGCTCGAGCTGGCGGCGCAGGCGCTCGGCGTCTTCCTGGGCGTTCCTCGGCTGCGCCCTCATCAACTGGCTGACGAACTGGTGCTTGATGGCCGAGAGCATCTGGATGAAGCCCTCGTAGCCTTCCTTCTTGTATTCCTGCTTGGGGTCCTTCTGGCCGTAGCCACGCAGGCCGATGCCCTGCCGCAGGTGGTCCATCGCCAGGAGGTGGTCCTTCCAGAGCTGGTCGATGGTGGCCAGGTACCGAATTTGGCAGAAGCGGTGCCACTCTTCCGAGTACTCGGTCTCGCGGGCGGCGTAGACCTTCGCCGCCACCTGGTACACCTGTTCCTGAATGTCGCCGGGAGTGCCGGCGGCGGCGAACTTCATGTCGATGTTGAAGACTTCCTTCACCGCGCGCGAGAGCGCCCCCAGGTCCCAGGTGTTGGGGTTCTTGGAAGGGGAGTAGGTCTCGGTCATCGAGACGATGACGTCTTCGATGGCGTCGAGCACCATCTCCTTGAAGTCGGCGAAGGTGATGACGTGCTCGGACCGGGTCTTGACCTTGGTCTTCGGGTCTTCGGTGAACTCGACCAGCGGCAGGTTGGCGCCGGCCGCCAGCACCTGGCGGCGCAGCTTGTAGATCGTCTTTCGCTGCTGGTTCATCACGTCGTCGTATTCGAGCAGATTCTTGCGGATGTCGAAGTTGTGCCCTTCGACACGCTTCTGCGCGCCCTCGATCGCCTTCGAGAGCCACTTGTGCTCGATGACCTCGCCCTCTTCCATGCCCAGCCGTTCCATCAGGCTGGTGATGCGTTCGGACCCGAAGATGCGCATCAGGTCGTCTTCCAGCGAGAGGAAGAACTTCGCCATGCCGGGGTCGCCCTGGCGCGCGGCGCGGCCTCTCAACTGGTTGTCGATGCGCCGCGACTCGTGGCGTTCGGTGCCGAGGATGAACAGGCCCCCCAGCCCCACGACTTCGGCGCGTTCGGCGGCGGTCTCGGCCTTGAACCGCGCCAGGGCGTCCTTGAACCGCTGGCCGTGCTGCGCGAGCTGGGCCTGGCGGGCGGCCTCGACCTGTTCGGGCGTCTGCCCCTCTGCGGGGACCGGCGCCTCGGGTTCGGGCCCCACCTCGGACCGGGCCAGCGCGTCGGGGTTGCCGCCCAGCAAGATGTCCGTGCCGCGGCCGGCCATGTTGGTCGAGATGGTGACCGCCCCCTTGCGGCCCGCCTGCGCGACGATGTCGGCCTCGCGCTGGTGGTGCTTGGCGTTCAGCACGTTGTGCTTCACGCCCCGCTTCTTCAGGAAGCCCGACACCACTTCGCTCTTGGCGATCGACACGGTGCCGACCAGCACCGGCTGGCCCTTCTTGGTCAGGTCTTCGATCTCGACCGCGACGGCCTCGAACTTCTCTCGCTCGGTCTTGTAGACGACGTCCTCGACGTCTTTGCGGACCATCGGGCGGTTGGTGGGCACGACGCGCACGTCGAGGCTGTAGATCTTCGCGAACTCCTCGGCCTCGGTGTCGGCGGTGCCGGTCATGCCCGACAGCTTGGTGTACATGCGGAAGTAGTTCTGGAACGAGATGGTGGCGAGCGTCTGGTTCTCGTTCTCGATCTTCACGCCTTCCTTGGCTTCGATCGCCTGGTGCAGGCCGTCCGACCAGCGGCGGCCGGGCATGAGCCGGCCGGTGAACTCGTCGACGATCAGCACCTCGCCCTCTTTCACCACGTACTCGCGGTCGCGCTTGTAGAGGGTGTGGGCCCGCAGGGCCTGCTCGACGTGGTGCAGCGTCTCGATCTCCTCGGGGGAGTAAAGGTTCGGCACGGCCAGCCGGGTCTGCAGCTTCTCGACGCCTTCGTCGGTGAGCGACACCGACCGGTTCTTCTCGTCGAGGCTGTAGTCCTGGTCGGGGACCAGCCCGGGGATGACCTGGTCGACGCGGTAGTACTTGTCGGTGGTGTCTTCGGTGGGGCCCGAGATGATGAGCGGAGTGCGCGCTTCGTCGATGAGAATCGAGTCGACCTCGTCGACGATTGCGAAGTTGAGCTCGCGCTGCACGTAATCCTGCAGGCGGAACTTCATGTTGTCGCGCAGGTAGTCGAAGCCGAACTCGTTGTTCTGCCCGTAGGTGATGTCCGCGCGGTAGGACTCTTGGCGTTCCTGGTCGGACAGGTCGTGCAAGATGCAGCCGACCTTCAGGCCCAGGAAGTGGTGGATTCGCCCCATCCACTCCGCGTCGCGGCGGGCCAGGTAGTCGTTGACGGTGACGATGTGCACGCCGCGGCTCGACAGCGCGTTCAAATAGGACGGCAGGGTGGCGGTGAGCGTCTTGCCTTCGCCAGTGCGCATTTCGGCGATGCAGCCCTGGTGCAGGAAGATGCCGCCGATGAGCTGCACGTCGAAGTGTCGTTGGCCGATGGTGCGTAACGACGCCTCGCGAACCAGCGCGAAGGCCTCGTAGAGCATGTCGTCGAGCGGGCGCCCGTTCGCGACCTCTTGCTTCAGCCGGGCGGTCTCGGAAGGGAAATCGGCGTCGGCCAGCGCCTTCATCTTCGGCTCGAGCTGGTTGACCCGGGCGACCTTCGGCCAAGCTTTCTTGAGCTCGCGGTCGTTCTTCGTCCCGATGATCTTCTTAAGGGTCCATTCGATCATGTCGCTCTGGACGTTTGACGCGTCGTGCCTGGAAAGCCAAGGGAATTCCTCGGCCGGTGAGCCGCCAAGCTAAGTCGTGAAGGCTCGGCGTCAACCTGCGGCGCGCCGGCTCATTTCAGGGGCAGCCGGACGCCTGGTTGCTGGTGGGCGTGGGGCTCACCACGGTGCCCGAAGCGACCTGGCACGCGGTCTTCGTGTTGAGGCGAATGCGGCCGACTCCGCCGCCGGCTCCGCCGCCTCCACCGGCCGGGTTGAGCGCATTGGACCCGTTGCTCGCGCCGACGCCGAGCGCACCGCCCGCGCCGCCCGGCCCACCGTAGGAAGTCGGCCCGATGCCGCCGGCCACTGGAGTCGTGCTGTCGGTGGCTCCGTTCAGGCCCGGGTTGCCGCCGGTCGTCACCCCGCTCGCGCTGCTTCCGCTGCCGCCGTTGGCCGTCAGGGCCGACCCCCAGGACGTCGAGAGCTTGTCGGCCTCGAGGAGCAGCGCCCCGCCGCTGCCGGCTCCCCCACCCCCAGTGCTCCCGAACTGCGTCGCCCCTCCGCCGCCGCCCGCGGAGGAGATCTTCCCCCAAACCGACAGTGTGCCCGACACGGAGAGCTGCAGCGCTCCGCCGCCGCCGCCCGGGTCGCCTCCAGTGATGCCGCTGTCCCGGCTGCCCTGACCGCCGCTGCAGCCGCCCCTCAAGGGAATGAGGTCGGCGGTCCCGTTCGCCGCGCCGCCGGCTCCTCCCAGCCCTCCGTCCCCGCCCGCCCCCCCAGCTCCACCCGGAGTGCCAAAGCCGCCGCCACCGCCACCGCCGAACGTGTAGCTCGGCTTGCCGGGGCTTCCTTGGCCGCCGTCCGCGCAGAACCCGGCCCCTGAGCCCGGCTCGGCCATTCGCCCACCGGCCTCGAGGTCGCCGGTCACCGTCGCGTCACCCACCACCGCCAGAATGACGGGCAAAGTACCCCTGACCCGCAGCGTGGCCCCAGCCGAGATGGTGAGGTTGCGCATCGAAAAGAGGGCGAAGGGCACGCCCCCGTCGATGAAGACGAAGGCGGGCCGCGAACCACTGCACCAACCGGTGTACGTCGGCGCGCTTCCGGACGAGTCGAGGATACTCTCCCCGCAGTCGAACAGCAGGTCAACGGGCGGCGCGGGCAACTGCGCCTCGGTGAAGTTGCTCGGGAGGTACGGGAACAGGTTCGTCGTGCAGACGCCGAAGCTCGAGCAGACGCCCCCGTCGCAGAGCTGCCCGCCCGTCGGCTTCATCAGGCAGTTTCCCGCGTCCCCGCAAGTGCCGGTGAAGGCGAAGCACTCGGGGGCAGGGCCGCACGCGACGGTGACGCCGCCGCAACCTCCGTCGGCCAGGCACAGGTCCGTCAGGGTGCAGTTGTCGCCATCGTTGCACGCGCCCGAGCGCACCGTGTAGTCGCAAGTGCCGTCGGCGGGCCGGCAGGTTCCAGTGACGTTGAAGCACTGCCCGGGTTGAGTGTTGCAGCTGATGGCGGAAGTGCCTGCGCAGCCGGCGTCGTCGAGGCAGACGTCGAGGCTGGTGCAGGCGTTCGAGTCGTCGCAGGAGCGACTGACGTCGGCCGGGTAGCGACAGGTGCCGTCGGTCGGGTCGCACTGCCCCACCGCCACCAGGCACCCGACGGGCGGCGCGTTGCACTGGACCGGCGCACCGGCAACGCAGATCGAGCCAGAGCACACCTCGCCCGTCGTGCAGGAATCACCGTCGTCGCAGGGCAGACCTGCGCAGGCAGGATCGGCGCAGGTAGTCTGCGCGCCTCCGTCGCTGCCGAGGACGGTGCCACACGCCCCCCCATCCGTCCCGGCGTCCGGGCCTGCGTCCGAGCCCGCGTCCGATCCTGCGTCGGAACCCGCATCCGCGCCCGCGTCAGGCCCCGGCCCGGGGCCTCCGTCCGGGCCCAGGCACGCGCCCGAAGCCGCGCAGGTGCCGCCGTCGCCGCAGGCCCGGCCTTCGCACCCGGCGACGGCGCAGTCCACCACCGCTGGGCAGGCGCCCGGCTGGGGGCCTCGGAGCGTGATTTCCAACCGCGAGAAATGGCCCTTGGCCAAGCTGGCGACCCGCTCTTCCGACGCCTCGGCGGGCACCGTGGGCCGTTCGCAGGAATCGTCGGCGTACCCAATCGCGCCGATGGTGACCTCGTTGGGCAGCACCGCTCCCCGCTTGATGGCCACGCTGAGCTGCGTCTTTCCCGCGAGGGAAATGGGGGCGGTAACCTGCTTCGTCCCGTCGGCCCCACGTGCGAACACCAGCGCGCAGCGCGAGACCAGGCCACTGTGCAGGTGCACCGTGACCGAGACGGCGCCCTCGACGGACTCGGTCCGCGCGCATGCCGCCATCGAGGCGACCCACAGGACGGCGGCTGCGAGGAGGAAGCGGTTCACGAGGCCGGTCCCATGCTAGCCGTACTCGACCCCTGGCAAGAAGCGATGCAGTGAGCGGGCTCGAGCTTGAAGTCGGTGGGGGTCCCCCCCTAAAGGAGGCCCATGTCACGAAGAGCCCGTGGGCGAGGCCCGAGGCGCCCCTCGACACGACCGGACCCGCCCGTCCCTGGTCCGCCCCCGCGCGTCAGGGCGCCGCCCGTTCCCAGCGCGCCGCTCGCGCCGCGGCCGGGGAGCTGGCTCTGGACGTGCCGCGCCGGCTTCGAGCCGCACCTGTTCGAGGAATTGGCGTGGCAGGGAGTCCGCCCGAGGCTGCTCGGCCCGGCGCTGGTCGAGGCCGATCGGCCGGCGAAGTCCCTTCCCGTATTCGGTCGCATGGGGTTCGAGGTGGCCCAGGTGCTCACCGAACCGCTCGCCGACGTCGAGCCCGGGCGGATTTCCGAGGCGCTCGCCCGGGCGGCGCCCCGGCAGAACCTCGAGGTGCAGGCCTGGACCCCGGACTCGGACGACGCCCACCGGTGGACCGGCCTCGCCGAGTCCCTGGGCCAGAGGCTGCGCGGACTTCTTCCCTCCCCCACCGGCCCCGCGCCCTGGCTCGCCCAGGTGTGCGTACTCGGCCCGTCGCTCGCCGCGGTGGGCGCCGTCGCCTGGCGGGACGCGGTGTCGCGCGCTCCGGGCGGGCGCGAGCGCCAGCGCCGCGAAGCCTTCGCCCCCTCGCGCGCGGCGCTGAAGCTCGAGGAAGCGCTCCAGGGCTACGGGCTCTCTCCCGCCCGCGGCGACCTGTGCGTGGACCTGGGAGCGGCTCCCGGCGGGTGGACGGCGCGGCTGGTCGCCCGGGGCGCGCGCGTCATCGCCGTCGACCCCGCCAGCCTCACTCCCGACCTGACGCGGCACCCGGGTATTCGCCACGTACGGGCCAGCGCCTTCTCGTTCGAACCGCCTGAACCCGCCGACTGGCTCTTCTGCGACATGGCATGGCGGCCGCTGGAGGTCGCCCAGCTGCTGGCGAAGTGGGGCCGCCGCGGCTGGGCCGTGCACCTGTGCGCCAACCTCAAGCTTCCGATGAAGGACAAGAACCCGCTCATTCACCGGGCGCGCGCAATCTTAGGCGCCGGCTGGGACGAGCTTCGAGTGAGGCAGCTCTACCACGACCGCGACGAGGTCACCGTCACCGCCCATCGCCGGGGTTGACCGCCAATACGGGAGCGTATCGGTCCCGTTTCCGGGCCGGCCCCCTATGAGATTTCGGGGCCAATCGTGTAGAAGGGCGCCCTTTCCCGCCCCACCGGCGGGCTCGGAGGGCGACATGCCGAAGTCCAACCGCTTCGTGGGCATCGATGTGGGCGCAGAGACGGTGAAGGCCGTCGAGCTCCGCAGAGAGCCTGACGGGCTCAAGTGGACGCGGCGGGCCGTCGTCGAACACAACAAGGAACCCGGCAAGGCGGTGGTCGACCTGCTCTCGACCTGGGACTGGGAAACGGTCGAAGGCGCCGCGGCCGCCGGACGGCTGGGCCGGCTGTTGACGCTGCCGCGGGTGCCGCTGAAGCAGGCGCAGGCGATGGGGCTGCGCTTCCTGCGTGGCGACGGGCCGGCGACGGTGGTGTCCATCGGCGCGCACGGCTTCTCGGTGCTCGAGGTGCGCCCGAACGGCGCCGAGGTGCTCCGCGAGAACTCGCGCTGCTCTCAGGGCACCGGCAACTTCCTGCGCCAATTGGTCGAACGGTTCGACGTCGGCATCGAAGAGGCGTCGCGCTTGGCCGCGCCGGTGCCGAACCCCGCGCCCTTGTCGGGGCGGTGCCCGGTCATCTTGAAGACCGACATGACTCACCTCGCCAACAAGGGCGAGGACCGCGCCCGCATTCTCGCGGGGCTCTTCGACGCGGTCTGCGAGAACGTGCAGGTGCTGCTGAAGCCCCGCATCAGCCCGCCCCAGGTGGTGCTCGCGGGGGGCGTGGCCCGCGCGCCGCGGGTGCGCGAAAACTTCCGCAAGTTCCTCGCGCGGCACGACATGACGCTGGCCGACACCCCTGCCGACGACGCGCTGTACCTCGAGGCGTTGGGCGCGGCGAGGCTTTCGGCCGAGCGCCCCGCGTGGATGCCCGCGCTCGACCGGCTGGTGGCCCCGACACCCGAGCTCGAGCTCGAGCGGGTTCCGGCGCTGGCCGACTCGCTGGGGAAGGTAAAGCGGCTGACCCGGGCGCGACCGGTGGGCGAAGGCGCTGGGTCGGGCCCGGTGGTGCTGGGCTTCGACATCGGGTCGACCGGGTCGCAGGTGGTAGCGGTGGACGCCGAGACTCGCGACACCGCCTGGGAAGGTTACCTGCGCACCAACGGCGACCCGGTAGGCGCCGCGCAGGCGCTGACCCGGAAGTTCCTCGAGGGGCCCGCCGGAAGCCGG
>JAHFDQ010000542.1 GCA_023248915.1 Archangiaceae bacterium
GTGCCCGAGACGGCGAAGGACATGCTCGAGGCGGCCGGGCTGACCACCTGGGACGTGCCCAGCTACATGATCCTGCACCTGGCCGCGGTCTTGCGCCGCCACGCCCGCGAGTTCGTCGGCGTGCAAGAAACCCAGTCGATGCTCGACCAGCTCGACAAGGCCTTCCCCGCCATCGTGAAGGAAGTCATTCCGAAGGTGGTGAGCGTCTTGAAGCTCACCGACATTCTCGGCCGGCTGGTCGAGGAAGAGATTTCCATCCGCGACATGCGCGGCATCTTGCAGGCGCTGGCCGAGTACGGGCAGGTCGAAGCCGACAACGTGATGCTGACCGAGCACGTGCGCGCCGCGCAGAAGCGGTACGTCTCGCACAAGTACGCCCGGGGGACGAACACCCTGGTGGTGTACCTGCTCGACCCGCAGATCGAAGAGGCGGTGCGCGGGGCAATCAAGAGGACGTCCGCCGGCACCCACCTGGCCCTGGAACCCGACCTGGCGCAGGAGATTGTCCAGGCGGTCAAGAACGAGTGCGGCCACCTGCCGCCGACCGCGCAGCGCCCCGTCATCCTCACCGCGATGGACGTGCGAAGGTACGTGCGCAAGCTGCTCGAGTACGAGTTCAACCCGCCCTTCTCGGTGGTCAGCTACCAAGAGCTCTCGCCCGACCTGAACATTCAGCCGGTGGCGCGCATCAGCACCCGGTAGCCGAAAGTAGAGGCTCAGGCTCCGGCGAGCACCGCGACGAGCAGGGCCAAGGCCAGCACCGCGAAGACCGCCATCGCTACCAGCGGAATGAGGGTGCGCTTGTCGCCAAGCAGCGCGCCGAAGCTGAACGGCTCGATCGGCGCCCCGGTCGAGGCCCCGTCTTCACCGGCCGCCTCGGCGTCGGCAGGGGTTTCGGTTGGCTCGGGCCCCGGTTCCTCGCTCGCTGGTTCGTCCGCCGCGGGCTCTTCGGAATCGGCAGATTCGGCGAGGCTGTCGCCCGCGACCAGCGAGCTGCCGGGCGGGGGTTCGGCTTCCGCTTCGGGTTCCGCGGCCGGTCCGGCCGCCGCCTCGGCCGGCTTCGCCGGTTCGGGGTCAGGGTCTTTCTCGCGCGAGGTGGCCTCGCCCTCGTCTTCGTCGGGCAGCACCACCGGGGCTTCGCGCACCTCGGCCGGGTCGAGAAAGAGCAGCCGCGCCGCGCCGATCTCGAGCTCGTCCCTGTCCTTCAGCGTCTTCCGGGCCACCCGCTTCTTGTTGACCTTGATGCCGTTGCGGCTGTCGAGGTCTTCGACGTGGGTGCCCGACCAGTCTCGGCGGACCTTGGCGTGTCGCCGCGACATGAGGTCGTCTTCGAAGACGAGGTCGGCCGAGTCGTCGCGACCGACGACCAGCTCGGAAGCGTCGGGCAGCTCGATTCGCTGGCCTTCCTTCGGGCCGTTCATCACCCGCAGGTAGGGGTTCTCGCGGCCGCCGGCGAGGCCGCGCATGACGTCCTTGACCACCTTTCGCGCCACCTGCTCGCTGCTCTCGCCGCCCTTGCCCCGGGCCTCGGTGACGCGGTCGAAGGTGACGTCGAACTGGGCGATGGCGATGACGTCGCCGTTGCGCAACAGGCGCTTCTCGCCCTTGGGCAGGGCCTGGCCGTTGATGCGGGTGCCGAAGGCGCTGCCCAGGTCTTCCAAGAAGTAGAGCGAGCCGTCGCGCGAAATGCGGGCGTGGTTGCGCGAGACCGCCTGCTCGGCGAGCACCACCTGGCACTTGGCGTCGCGGCCCAGGACGATGGCCTCGTCCTCGAGGACAAGCTCGGAAGCCTTGTCGGCGCCTCCGGCCACGCTGCGCTCTTTGACGAGCAACCTGACGCTCATGGACCTGAGGGCTCAGTACGTCTCGGAACCGACGTACTTCTCGCAGCTGTCGATTTCCTTCGCAGATTCCTCTCGCGAGGCGAACTTGAGGAAGTTCTGGCAGGCGACCTTCGCGTCCTTGTCGCGGCGGTCTTCTTGGTAGAGCTCGTAGAGGGCGTAGTAGCAGGGGGCGTACTTGCCGTCGAGCTTGACGCACTTCCTGTAGGCCCGTTCTTCCTCGTTCTTCAGCCCCTTGTCGCGGTAGTTGCGCGCGAGCTGGAACTGCGACTCGGCGGTGTTCTGGCCGGTCAGGGTTTCCTTCACCTCTTTCAAGGACGGGTCGAGCAGCGCGCCTTTCCGGTTCATCAGCGCGGCGTTGTTGCGGCACTGGGCGTGATCCGGGTCGGCCTCGAGGCACGAGGTGAAGGCGTCCCGGGCCTCGGTGTACTTGCCGGCCTCGGCGTAGGCGTTGCCCAGGCTCATCCAGGCGTCGGCGAACTTGGGGTCGAGGTGGGTGGCCTTGGTCAGCTCGTCGACGGCTTCCTCGAAGGCCTGGTCTTCGAGCGCCATCACGCCCAGCCAGTGGTGGGGGTCGGCGAGGTCGGGCTGCACCGCGACGATGGTGCGCAATTCCTTCCGGGCCTTCTCGCGTTCGCCGAGGCCCCGGAAGGACAGGGCGAGGTTGTAGCGGGCCTCGACGTAGTCCGGGTTCACCTTGAGCGCGCGCTGGAAGTTGTCGTGCGCTTTCCCGTACTCCTGGTTCTTCAGGTAGATGTAGCCGAGGTTGTTGTAGGCCTGCGCCTGTTCCTGGTTGTACCGAAGCGCCTTGATGAAGGCTTCCTTCGCCTTGTCGGTCTGCTCGCGCCGCAGGTAGATGAGCCCCTTGTTCACCCACAGGTCGGCGTACTGTGGTGAGAACTGCAGGCCCAAGTCGCACTGCACCTCGGCGTGAATGAGGTCCCCGGACCCGATGAATTGGGCGCACAGCTCGTTGCACTCGAGCGCGCGGGGGTGGGGCGGGGTGGCGTGAAGGCAGCCCGCGGCGAGCCCGAGAAAGACCGCCGGGACCAGGAAGCGGCGAACCATGAGGAAGGGAAGTGTAGGGGACCGGTCCGACGCAAGCAACGCGGCTGATTTCCGGGGCTTCGGCGGGTAGGATGCCGCTGATGCGCCGCTCGACGTCCTTCGTCATCGCCGCCGCCGCGCTTCTGTGCGCACCGGAAGCCCGCGCCCAGTTCGCCAACAAGAGCCTGGGTGTCTTCCCCGGGTACATGCGGATGAACGCCGACCCCACCGTCGACTGGGCCCTGCCGCTGTCGTTCGAGGGCTCGCTTTACGTCGAGAGCGGCTTCGACCTGGTGATTCGCGTGGCGCCGATGCTGGTGACCGAGAAGCTCTTGCAGCACCAGATGTTCGGGGCCAGCTTCGCGCTCGGCGTCCGGTACCTGTTGAGCGAAGAGTCGCTGCGCCCGTACGTCGGGGCCAACCTGGCGGGGCTGTACTTTGACCGCGCCGACAACAAGGGCTACGGTGGCGTGGGGGCGTTCGCCGGGCTGGACTACTTCGTCAGCGACTCGGTCTCGTTGGGGGCGCGGGCCTTCGCCAACTTCTATCTCGAGCTGAACCAGCCGGTGACCGAGGGCGTCGGGGTGCAGGGGGGAGTCGCCACCTACTTCTGACGCTGGGCCAGCCGGGGTGCCCGGGCCACGGCGGGCCGTCGCCCGCGCGTTGCCTTCGCGGCCGACCGGGCGGCCAGCGCCGCGGCGACCAGCAGCACCAGCTTCTCGTCCGACAGGTGCGGGGGCTTGAAGAAGTCGGCGTCGTCGATGAGGCGCCGGGACAGCGCGGCGAAGAGCGCCAGGCGCGCCTCGATGCCCAGCTCTTCGCGGCGAATGGCGGCGGCGAAGATGATCTCCTCTTCCTCGGCGGTGAGCTTCGCCACCCGCGCCTGGAAGTCCGGGTCGGCGAGCAGCGCAGTCTCGCCCTCGGGCCGGCTGATGGCCGCGGGAATCTTCAGCCGGCGTTCGCGGACGACGATGGTGCCGGCCAGCATGTCGCCGAAGCGCTGCTGCGACGCCGAGAAGAGGGCTCCCACGCCGCCGACCAGGTAGAACAGCGGCAGCCGGTCGAAGGGGCGGGCGAGGTTGCGCAGCGCCGCGTGGTAGAAGCCGATGCGCACCCCGGATTCCTGGAGCACGCGCAGGCCGAACGCCTTCTTGCCCACGGTCTGGCCCGACCAGAA
>JAHFDQ010000543.1 GCA_023248915.1 Archangiaceae bacterium
TGGCGGTGGCGGTGGCGGTGGCGGTGGCGGTGGCGGTGGCGGCGGCGGCGGCTCCGCGGGCGTGGGCCTCGCGGCAAAGTACCCGGGCGACGTCGGCATCGCGACAGATCCGGACGTGGTCTGGGCCGAGGACTTCGAGGAGGGTTCGGTCGGCGCGGTCACCGGCCGCTACGACAATTTCCAGAACGCCCCCGGAATCAGCCTGGTCGCCGACGCGCCCTCGAAGAGCTCGGGCCAGAAATCCGTCTCGTTCACGAGCGGAACGGGGGCGAACGCGACCGACTTGTACAAGAGCTTCGGGGCCGGCTACGACGAGCTGTATGTCCGCTACTACGTGAAGTACCAGGCGGGCGCGGTCGAATGGCACCACTGTGGCGTCTGGTTTGGCGGGTACGATCCGCCGACGCCATGGGCGAATCCTCAAGCCGGCCTGAAACCGAACGGCGACGACCGCTTCGGCATCGCCTTCGAGCCCACCGGCTTCGGACCTGACACCCGGATGGACTTCTACAACTACTGGATGCAGATGCACTCATGGATGGACGTGCCGTCGGGGAGCACCGCGTATTACGGAAACTCGGCCGTACACGACCCTTCGGTTCACTACGTCGGCGACACCTGGATGTGCGTCGAATTGCACGCCAAGGTGAACCCGGACCCGGCCACGAGCGCGGGAGCCGAGCTCGGGCTGTGGATTAACGACGCCTCGGTGCAGCAGTTCACCGATGCCGCGCCCCTCGGCTACTGGGTGAAGGACAAGTTCTGCCCCGTGGCAGCCACCGGCACCGAATGCACCAGCTACCCGCCCGCCAGCGGGACCCAGATGATTCCCCTCGACCTCCGGTGGCGCAGCGTCGCCTCGCTCAAGCTGAACTGGTTCTGGCCGCAGAACTACATCACGTCCGGCGCCGACGGCAGCCTTCAGCTCGACGACATCGTCATCGCCAAGTCGCGAATCGGCTGCCTCCGGTAGCCCGCGAACGCCGGGCGCCGAGGCCCAACCCGAGCAGGAACAGCGCTCCGAGCCCGGAACTCGAGCATCCGCAGGGGGTGGCGACATAATCCAGGCTCTTGGGGTCTGCGTCGACTCCGCCGTCGTCTGTCGGACCAGCGTCGACACTACCCGCGTCGAGCGAGCCGGCGTCGACACCACCCGCATCGAACGAGCCGGCGTCAACCCTTCCCGCGTCCTGGGGTGCCGCCTTGAATGCGGCCGCCACGATGGCTCTGTTCGGGTGATTCGAAATGGCCGCGGCGATGTGGGACCCCGCCGACTGTGCGATTTCGTCCTCGACCATGTTTCCCCAGAAGTAGAGGCGGTTCGAAAATCCGACGCCGGCGTCAACTATTTGCCCCAGACTTCCGGCGAAGCCGATGAGCAGGTCACCGTCGGCGGTCGTCTGGACGGTGCCGCTTTCAACGAGTTCCTGGCTGCCGCCTGATGAATCTGTGGTCGCGAAGCCGCTGAAGCCGTCGAGCGGGTCCGGCGAAGCCAGGCCGGAGTACTCGAGCAGGTAGGCTGCGATCTGATACGGAGCGCCACCCGAATCTGGGGCGACACTGGTAGCGGTCACTTCAATTGGTTGGGTGCCCGCGTGGATGCCAGCGGCGTAGCTGATCTGAAACTCGAGGTCGGGGCTCTGGACCGTCCCGGGCGGAGCTACATTTCGGTACTGGTTGTTCGCTGAGTCCGACACCACCACCTTGAAGCCCTTGTTGAAGAACGAACAAAGTACGAGGGTGTTCCCGGACCCGCTCGCAGCGGGCAGAGAGATGGTCACCGAATTCGCGTAGGCCGACGCCGCGCTCGACTGCACGAACCAAATCTGTCCTCCTACGAGCTCTCCGGACGCATCCGCTTCGGTCGAGCTCGAGCCCGCATCTGCGAGCGCTGGAAAAGCGGCGAGCTGCATCGACCACCCCGGGGACGAAGACGTGGCGGTCGCAGAGGTTGGCCCACTGCCGACGGCCGTCATGTCTTCGACCAGATACTTGCCGAACAACATCACTTGGCTCTCGTATCCCGCTCCGAGGACCGCGATGCCCCCCGCCGTTCTACCCCAACCGAACAGCAGCGAACCTGATGCCGGCGTCACGGTGCCACTGTCCATGAACGTCGTCGTCAGGCTGGAGGCTCCGCTCTCCTCGATCAAGATGCTCGGAGCCGGGTCGAGGCCCGTGTACTCGAGAATGACAATTTCCGAGTCCACGGAAGACTGACAGTTGACTTCCACCTCGGTAACTCCGGAGTTCGCGGCGGAGACGCCCCGCGAGTACCAAATGGCGCTATGCTCGAAGCCCTGCTGGTCGACGGTGGATGTCTTGTAATCGTTGAGCTCGCTGTCGACGACAGGACGTGCCCCGTCACACGGATGGTCTGTTGAACCTACCGCGGCGATGATTGTATTGCCCGAGCGGGTTGGATGATGAAACGGCAGTCGCAAGTTCGATCCCGCGGCGCGAGCCGCATTCCACTGAACGACGCGCGGGGCCGAGCTTGCGCCTCGCGGCCAAAGCACCGTCGCGCCGGTTGCCAGCCAAATCGCGACCGTGAACTGACGACAGCGCAAGCTGCGGTTCATTGGGCGTCCTGGCGGACGACGGCACCAGGTGACTCTCCGGCCGGGAAGCAATCCAGGGCGTCATCATAGCAAACGGAGCTATCGCGACGCGGGAAGGGGTAGCATCAACGAATCATGCGGACCCTCATCGCAGCGTCGCTGCTCCTCGCCGCAGTCCCCTCCCCGGCTCCGGCCGAGGACCGCGCCGACCTCGCGCCGGCCTACAGCCGCGACGGCTTCGACTTCTTCTCGGCGCCGCTCGAGCCTGCGATGACGCAAAACGCCCCTTCCGCCTGCGAGAAGCAGTTCGGCAAACACACCGAGGTGCAGGAATCGAACGCCGGCTACCTCTGCAGCGTCCCGACGCCGTCGGAACCGCGCCTGTCCACCAAGCTCAAGGAAGAGCTCGCCCTCGTCGACGCGCAGACCGAGGCGAAGCGGCAGGCGGTCGAAGCCGCGCTCATCGACAAGTACCAGCACCTCGCCCAGTGCCCCGCCGGCACCGCGGCCTATTACGACGGAGCGATGTACTTCTGCGGCAAGACGTACCCGGCGAAGGAACTGTGTCCGGCCGGTACTCCCACCACCCTCGAATCGGGCCAGGTCGGCTGCGCCGTCTCCACCTGCCCCAAGGGCGCGACTGACCTCGCCGCGCTGACGCACGGCCAGCACCCGGGCTGCTTCAAATGCCCGCGCGGCGCCTACGACGCGAAGGAAACAGACGCCTTCCACGGGGCGTTGAAGGGCATGCCCGCGGAGTACACGGCGGTCTTCTGCAAGGCGAAGGCGCGGCAGTAGCGCCGCCCGCTCGGCCGCTACCGGTCGAGCTCGCGCACCGACCGCAGCACCTCGGCCATCGCCTCGTCTTCACCCGAGCCGCGCGCCAGGGCCGCCGAGGCGTGCAGCACCACGTCGACGATGCGGGCGGGCTCGGCTCCCAGGGCCCGGAGGGCCGACGCGGCGCTCTCTTCGGCCTGCGTCAGCTCGAGCGCGACCTCGACCACGTCGCGGGACGCCGGCAGCGGTTGGCCGGTCAGCGCCACCGCCGCTCCGGCGGCCACGGTCGCATCGGCTTCGGCGGTAACCCTGAGCCGCAGCGCCTCGAGCTGATGCCCGATTCGGCCGTAGGTCGCCTCGATTTCGCCCACCGCGGCCTCGAAGGGCTTTCCGCGCGCCGCCGCGTCGAGGCCCAGCCGCTTGGCGACACTGCCTGGCGCACCGCTCGACTCCCGTTGGAGTTCGCCCCGCGCGCTCGCCACCTCTCCCAGGAACGCGCGCACCGCGCCCACCGCCTCGTCGACGCGCGCCGCGAGTGGCGCCGAGGCCTTCTTCTCGTTCAGCTTCGCCAGCACCGCGTCGGGCCGGCGTTCCAGCAACCGCCGCAACGGAGCGCCGCAGACCAGGCGCAGCACGGCGGCTCCGGTGGTGGCCTGGAGCTCTTCGGCCAGCCGCAGCCGATTGCGGATTGCCTCCGCAGCCTTCACGTACTCCGCGG
>JAHFDQ010000544.1 GCA_023248915.1 Archangiaceae bacterium
GGGCGAAGACTGCCACCCCGTCACGCCACGTTCCTCTTCCACGAGCCCCCCCCCGCTCAACGACAGCGCTCTCTACTTGCCTGGCGGCGGAAGATCGGCGGTTATCCCGACTTGAAGCCGGCCAGTACCCGGTGAACCTCTCGGTCGCGACCGACGAGCCGCCGGCCTGGCGGTGAGGCTCGGCACGTCTACACTCACCGGCATGAGCTCCCCCCGCTGAACACGCGCCTCGTAACCGAGCGCTACGTCCTACGCCCTCCCGTGCCCGGAGACACCCGGGCCATCGCCGCGTCGATGAAGGCCAACGAAAGACACCCGCGGCCGTGGAGCCCCACCGGAGCCTTCGCCGCGGCAGCCCGAACCCCCGCGCGTGTCGACCAGCGCTGGCCGTTCCGGACCTACTCACTGAATCTTGAAACATGCTCCATTGATGCAGAGGAATCCGGCGGAACACGCGTGGCATGCGCCCCCCGCCTCCCCGCAAGCCTTCGAGTCGATCGTTCCCGGTTGACACGCTCCGGCCTGGTCGCAACATCCGATGCAGTTCGTACGACTACAGCTGCCGGCATCGACAGATGTCGCGACGCACGCGCCGCTGCGGCACTCGGTATTGGCGGGACAGGTCGTGCACGCGCCTCCCTGCGCACCGCAGTCGTCGCTTCTATAGCCGGACTGGCAATGGCCGGTGACATCGCAGCAGCCGGCGCAGCTCGCAGCGCTGCAGCCGACGACCAGGGCGGGTCCCCCCACGCAGGTTCCGTTTACGCAGGTCTGCTGCCCGAAGCAGGGAATACAAAGGTCGCTTGGAGATCGCGGGCACACTTGAGTTCGCTTTCCGCATGCCGTCTCCAGGCTCCCCCGTTGGAAGCCCCCATCGGCGCTGCAGCAGCCCCAGGGCGCCGCGGCCCCCCCTGAACCGCCACCGCCACCGCCCCCGCCGCTTCCGCCGCCGCCTCCGCTGCCCGTCGCCGCGCAGATACCCGCGCTGCAGGTCTGCGTCACGCCGCACGCCACGCACAGCATGCCGCTGGTGCCGCACGCGGCCCCATTGCTCCCCGACTCACAGATACCGCTCGCCGAGCAGCAGCCGACACAGTTGGACGGGGAGCACGCCTTGCTCGTGCCGCACGACGGAGCACTGCCAAGCGTTGCTCCCATCAATGCGCCAACGGCGAGCCACCTGGACGTTCCCATTTCGTCGCTCATAAGCTGCGAGGGACGAAGTTGGCAAGGCGCGGCGAGCCGATTCCCGCGCCAGGGCGGTCGAGAGCGCCGCCGCGTCTGAAGCTACCGGGTGCTTCAATCCGGCACTGGGCAGCGCGAAGGCGAGCTGCGGGCCTGAACGATTGCTCCAGCGGGACGGAGTCTCCCAAGAACGAAGGTCCGTGGAGGTCGTTCAGGGTCATCGCACTTTCAGAAGACGTTCGAGAACGCGTAGTTCGCCACGGCGTTGAGCACGTGCGTCTGGTCGAACGCGAAAGGCAGGTAGCTCTCACCTTGCCCGGTGACGTGCTGGCTTTCATCCTCCAGCGCGTACTGCGTCCAGCGCACGCTTCGCTGCAGCGAGTACGACTGCCACCCGAACCAGTGATCTCCCAGCGGGTGGCGGAGCATGATCTCCAGGCCGTAGGCATATCCATGCGACGGGTTGGCCCGGAGCGAAAGGAACGGCACGCGCCGGCCTCCGAGCAGGTCACGGGGGTCGCAACCGGCCGCGGCGTCGCGGGTGTCGATGGTCATGTCGATGGTGTGGACGAGCGG
Organism: Archangiaceae bacterium; assembly: GCA_023248915.1. Lineage (GTDB taxonomy): Bacteria > Myxococcota > Myxococcia > Myxococcales > Myxococcaceae > JAHFDQ01. The sequence continues at coordinate 1,762 of JAHFDQ010000544.1, forward strand.
GTTGAATTACCCGTCGACGTTGACTTGAAACCCGCGTAGCGGTTCCCACTCGGTGCCGAGGTCGAGCTGCACTCCTTCTTGCAGCCCGAACTGCAACCCAGTCAAGTCCATCGCCGGCAGGTTGAGGAACGACGCCGGGGGCTGGTGGAACAAGCCGGCGGAACCCTTGACGGTGAGCGTCTCGCCGAGGGGGCTGCGCACCATGAGCCGCGGCTCGGCGGTCTGCCGGTCAATTCCCGGGACGAGGTGGTAGTCGTCAACTCTCAGGCCGGGCATCACCTCCCACGCTGGTGACGGCTTCCAGATGAGTTGCCCCCAGGCACCCGAAAAGGTGCCGATGGCCGCGCGGGCATCGCCAGGTTGAACGAGTAGCCCCGCGGCTGAAGGCCCACTTCGTTCATCGTCAAGTCCGCCTCGCGATGATCGACGTCGGCGCCGACCCGGACCGTGAGGCTCTCCCCCGGCCGCCCGACCCACGAGGCGCGCGCACGGCAGGAGGGCTCGCGAACGGTCTCCGAGGTCGTCGCCACCGTAATGAACTGGCCGCCGAATCAAGAGCACCAACGGCCTGGAACGCCTCGACGGCGAGAGCAAGCGCCGCATCCGCTCTGTCGGAGCGTTCCCCGACCGCGCGAGCGCGCTCAGGCTACCCGCCGAAGACAAAGCCCTACCCGAAGTTCGAAGAGCTCGGCGCCAACTTCCAGACGCGCTGGGACGCGCATGAGAAGGCCGCGCCGGCCGTTCCTGCCGCGCACTGACCGGCAGCGACTACAGCCCGCCCGACTCGTAGCTCGAAGGCACGTCCACATGGAAGGCGAGCTCGACCTTCTTCTTGTCGGCGGGGTTGAGCCTCACCTTCCAGGTGGCGACGCCGTCGGTGGCCTCGAGCCGAAAGCCCTGGGTGGTCTGCGGCTCGAGCTCGACCTTCACGTCGTCGAGCTCGGAGACCGGAACGTGATCCGACACCTCGAGCTCGGCCGCCTTGCCGCCGTAGTTGGCGAGCTCGAAGCGGTAGGCGTAGTGGTAGCGCCGGTTGCCGCCGAAGAGGCCGGTGTCGCGCTTCAGCTCGTCGAGCACGGTGCGCTTCACCCGAAGCGACTCTTCGATGCCGAAGGTGAGGTGGAACACCCCGCCCTCGGGCACGCGCGCAAGCTCGTAGCGGGCGATGAAGCCCGAGGGCCGGAAGGCGTCGAGCGCTCCGGGCAGCAGTGGAAACGGCGCCTGGTTGGTGAGGTCTGCCACCCGGAAGACGAAGGGCGCGAGCTTGGGCATGGTGCGCAGCGCGAAGGCCGCCTTCATCCGGTGCCTCGCCACGAACAGCCGCACCGGAGCGCCGTCGCCGGGCACGTCGCCCGGCTCGGGGACGGCGAGCTGCACCGACAGTCCCTGGGCGCGCGCCGAGAGCCCGGGCTGTGCCGACGCGGCGGCCCCCACGTCCTTGCCGTCCTCGGCGTGGTCGATGGCCTCGTCGCGGCGCACCAGCACCTTCTTCTCGGCCTCTTTCTCCTCGGAGTAGACCTTGAGCGGCGAAATCTCGGGCGGAGTCGCGTTCTCGGTGGGCACCGCGGTCGAGAGAATGAGCTTCGCCTGGCTCCAGTCCTCGCCGGTGGCCTGGCGCAGGGTGGCGTAGGTCGCGACCTCGACGGCTCCGCCCGCCTCGTCGGCGCGGGCCTCGTAGGAGGGCTCCCAAGAGGCGCCGCCCACCAGGTAGGTGAGCTCGACCTGCGCGCTCGCTCCGCTCGGGCAGCTCACCAGCGCCTCGGCGATCCACTCGCGGCGCTGCGCCGCGGCGGCGAGACGCTGCCGCTTGCGGCGCAGGTCGTCGAGCTTGTAGGTGAGCGCGCGGCGCTTGGCCTTTGTGTCCACCTCTTCGGCGGCGGCCTTGAGGCGCGACGAGAGCGCGATGTCGAAGGCGCTCGCCCAGGCCTTCACGTCGGGCCTGCCGTCGGCCATCTCGCGCGACACCAACTGCACCGCCACCTCGCCGTACTGGGCGCCTAAGCGGGCCAGCTCGCGGCCGCGGGCCGAGGCGTCGTCCAGGGTCGCCGCGTCGAGCTCTAACTTGCGAATCTGCTCCTCGAGGCTCTTGAGCTCGGGGGCGAACTGGTCGTCGCGGGTGCGCTCCTCCGAGCGCAGCCCCTCGAGGGTGCCGCCCACCACCCGGGCGCCTCCTTCGTGCAGTACTTTGGTTCGGCGGTCCAGTTGACGCCGCACCTTCATTGCATCGTCCCGGACGGAGTCTTCGTCGAGGAGAGCGAGACGGAGGCGCCGGAGTTTCACCCCCTACCG
>JAHFDQ010000156.1 GCA_023248915.1 Archangiaceae bacterium
CGGCCGAGGCAACGAGGTCGACGCGGGCGCCTTCGAGGAGACTGACGCGACGCGCTCGCTCTGCCGGCCGGTTGCGTATCGACGACGCGACCCGATACTTCGCCTCGCCCGAAAGCAGCAGGAGCAGGAGATCGCCCGGCTTTCGACGGAGCCTCGCACAGATCGTCACCAACTCTGCTTCCCAGTCTACGGGGACCGCCACGCCGCCATCATAGCGTCCCGAGTTCTGGCGGAGGCCGCGAATTCGTCGGGCACACGACGTGAACTCGCGCCGAAATCCCGCTCAACGCTCCAGGCCCGCAAGTTGGTAGGGTAAGGACGAATCCAAAGGTTCGATTCGGGCAACGGCGGTCTCCTTGCTGGTTGGTTTCGCAACCCCAGAATGGAGGCCGTCGCTGCCGCAGTCGATCTTCCTTCTTTTCCCCGCGTCGCTCCGTCGGGAACGATTCTTAAGATCTCACCTCTCGTCGAATGTGAACCCGAGGAGACGGTGTACTGGCTGAAGAACCCGCCCGACCAGGCCGCAGAGATCGCCGCCGAACGTGAAGCTTCGCGCTTCGCATCGCCCGGCGCCGTCAGCGGCCGATGACCCGCGCCACGCCGTCGCGGGTGACCGGGGCAATCTCCCCGCGCTCGGTGAGGATCGACTTCACCAGCTTGGCCGGGGTGACGTCGAAGCCGGGGTTGTAGACCCGCGCGCCCTCGGGGCAGGTGCGGGTAGGGCCCCACTCGGTGACCTCGGCCGGCGACCTTTCCTCGATGACTATCTTCGAGCCGTCGGAGATCTCGAGGTCGAAGGTCGAGCGAGGGGCGGCCACGTAGAGCGGGACGCCGTGGTGGTGCGCGTTCACCGCCACCGAGTAGGTGCCGATCTTGTTGGCGACGTCGCCGTTGGCGGCGATGCGGTCGGCGCCAGTGAGGCAGGCCTGAATCTTCCCCTTCGCCATCAGCGAGGCGGCCATGTTGTCGCAGATGAGGGTGTAGGGCACGCCGACCTTCGACAGCTCGTAGGCGGTCAGCCTCGCTCCCTGCAGCCGGGGCCGGGTCTCGTCGACGAAGACGCTGAGCCTCTTCCCCTGCTCGTGCGCGACGAAGATCGGCCCGAGGCCCGTGCCGTACCCTCCGGTCGCCAGTGCCCCGGCGTTGCAGTGGGTCAAGACGCCCATGCCGTCTTCCAGGTGCGCCGCTCCAAGCTCGCCGATGCGCAGGTTGCCGGCGATGTCGTCGTCGTGAATGGCTTTCGCCCGCTCGAGGTAGGCGGCCGCGCTCGCCGCTCCGGCCCGGGCCAGCTCGCGGCACCGGTCGAGCGCCCAGAACAGGTTCACCGCGGTCGGCCGCGTCGCAGCCAGCAGGTCGGCCGCCGCCATCGCCGCCCGGGCGACCTCGGCGTCGGGTTTTCGCGCGCGGTTGGCCGCCTGCACCGCCAGCGCCACTCCGTAGGCGGCGGTGATGCCGATGGCCGGTGCTCCGCGCACCGTCATGTCGCGGATGGCGTCGGCGACCTCGGCAGTCGTCCGGCACTCGACCCACGCCTCGGTGAGCGGCAGCACCCGCTGGTCGAGCAGGCGCAAGCAACCGGTCTCGGCCGGCCCCGACCAGGCGATGGCCTTAAGCTCTCGAGCGTTCATAGAGTTCAGTCAGCGCGTGAATCTCGGCATCGGGCAGCGGCACCGGCTTGCCGATCGCGTGCGCCAGCCGCAGCACCTCGGCCGCGTGCTCGAGCCGCTCGACCAATGCGTAGGCGTGGTGAACCGACCGGCCGACGGTGATCGTCCCGTGCCGCTCGAGTATCAGCGCGTCGTGCCGGTCGATGTGGCCCTCGAGCGACGCGGCCAGGTCTTCGGAGATCGGCCGTGCATAGGGGACGATCTCGATCGTGCCCACGCTCAGAATCACCTCGGGGAGTATGCCGTTCAGCCGCAGGTGCCGTAGCAGCGACACCGCGATGCAGGTGGGCGGGTGGGCGTGAACGACGGCCTGGACGTCGGGTCGGCGCGCAAGCGCGGTCAGGTGCATCGCGATCTCGCCGCTCGGGCGCCCGTCGCCCTCGAGCACGTGGCCGTGCTCGTTCACGATGATCAGGTCCTCGGGCCGCAAGAAGCCCTTGTGCACGCCCGACGGCGTGATGAGGATTCGCCCGTTCCCCAGCCGCACCGACACGTTGCCGTCGCTCGCCGCCAGGTAGCCCTTGTGGTGCATCAACTGGCAGTAGTCGACGATGTGGCGCCGGAGCTCGTCTTCGCTCGGACGGATAGCCGGAAAACTCATGTCCCGATGGGCCTCTCGAGCGGGCGCTCTAGCAGGTGCCGTACCGAAAGAGTAGGCCGACCTGGGCCAAGGTGGGATGCACGGTTACATCATCGGGGGGATGCCGTAGAGTGGCCGCGGAGGCCGGCGGGTGAACGGACATTTCGGTTAGACTCTTCGCCCGTATAGGCCGGCCCGTCGAGAGGGTCCGCGTGTCCTCGCTTCACCCCTGGGTTGTCTGCGCCGCGGCGCTCGCGGTAGCGGCTTCGTGCAGGCCCCTGACGTCCAACGTCACCGGCTGCGAAGCGACCGGCTGTCCAGCGGGCGCCACCTGCGACTCCGAGACGCGGCGGTGCCTGCCGACCCCGACCGACGCGGGCTGCTCGATTCCCAGCGACTGCGCGGCGCCCACGCCCGTCTGTGCAGAGGACGGCGCCTGCGTCGAGTGCCTGGTCGACGCCGACTGCCCCACCGGCCTGTGCGACACCGGCGCGAGGCAGTGCTTCGCGCAGCCGGACACCTGCGCCACCGCCCGCCTGCTCGACCTGAGCTCAGGGCAGGCCGAGGTCCATGGCAACACCGGTCGCGCCGCCGACGACATGCGCGGGTCCTGCGCCTTGCCGAGCTCGACCGGGCCCGACCTCGTCTTCAGGTTCACCCTCGCCGACAGCCGTCGGGTGCAAGCGGTGGCGACGCCCTCCGCGGGTTCCGCGCTCCAGCCGGTCTTGGCGCTTCGCAGGGATTGCGCGGCCACCGCCCCCGCCGACAACCTGGGATGCGCCTTCGCGGCCGCCGGCGAGACGGCCGCCAAGCTCGGCCTCGAATTGCGTGCCGGTACGTATTGGCTGTGGGTCGACGGCGACGGCGACACGGCCGGCGAGTTCGACCTGTCCGTGACCGCCGAGGTGCCGGCTCCGGGCGATTCCTGCGGCAATCCGACGCTGTTGGTAACCAAGCCGGGCACGGTGGGGTTGACCGGCGACACCCGCGGCGCGCAGGACGACGCGGCCGGGAGCTGTGGAGGGCAGGGCGGTCTAGACCAAGTGTACCAGGTCCAGTTGACGGTCCCATCGCATCTGACGGCGGTGGTGACGCCGGTCACGGCCGGGTACCTGCCGCTCGTATACCTCCGCCGCGCTCCCTGCACGTCGCAGGAACTGGCTTCGCAGCTCGGCTGTTCGGACGGCAAGGCCGACGCGCTTGGGGCTGCCCAGGTCGATGTGCCGCGGCTCGAACCGGGCAGCTACTTCCTGTTCGTGGACGGCGCGCTGGCGCTCGACTCGACGCCCACCGAAGGGGCCTTCCAGCTCGCGATCACCGCCGCCAGTCCCCTCGGCACGCCCTCCAATGACACCTGCCCCGGAGCCATTCCCATCGACCCGCCAGTCGGCGGCTACGGCTCGTTCGGGCTCACCTCGAGCACCGGGTTCGCGGTGAACGACAGCGCCGGTTGCGGAGGTTCGGGCCCCGACGTCGTCTACGCCCTGCGCGTTCCCGGGCCGCGGCGCCTGTCGGCGAGGGTGAAGCCGACCAGCGGTTCGGCGCTCATCCCCGTCGTCTACCTGCGCGCCCCTGACGCCTGCGACAGCGAGCTGGCGCAGGACCAGCTCGGCTGCAACGCGGCGGTAGTCCAGGGCGGCACGGCCTCGATCGTCGCCCCCAATGTCGCCGCCGGAAACTACTTTCTCTGGATTGACGGCGCCAACCTGACCAAGGGCGATTTCGAGCTGACCGTCGAACTGTCGGCCCCCATCGTCGCCCCGGCGAACGACGACTGCGCTGCGCCTCAGGGCCTGGCGCCCGGGGCTGGTCCTGTCACCGTCATTGGCACGACGACCGGCGCCGCCGTCGACACCAGCTCGACCTGCGTCGCGACTCCAGCCGGCCCGGACGTCGTCTATGAGCTGACCGTTGCCACCCAGCAGTCGCTCGCGTTAGACCTCCAGGCCGCGGCCGGTTCGCAGTTGTTGCCGGCCCTCGTGGTTCGCCCTACCGGCGCCTGCGCCAGCACGGCCCTGTCGGACGAGCTGGTGTGCGTGCCCGGCGACGCGCAGGTGCCGGACCGCGCCGTCTTCAACGGCCCCTCGATGAGCCCCGGCACCTACTTCGTCTGGGTCGAAGGCCAGGCGGGCAGCCACGGGCCCTTCAGCCTCAGGGCGGCGCTAGGGCCGGTGGTCCCCGCGCCCGTCAACGACGACTGCGCGTCGGCCATCGCCCTGCAGGCCCACGCCGCAGTCACCGGCGACACCCGGGCGGCGCTGAACGACTCGGCCGGCCAGTGCGGCGGGCTCGCGGGGCGCTCGGGCGAGAACGCCAGAGACGTCGTCTACCAGCTCAACCTGGCCACCGCGCAGACGGTGACCCTCACGGTGCTGCCCGACGCCGCCGACGGAAAGTTGCTGCGCCCGGTCTTGTACGTGCGCGGCCCAGGCTCGTTGGCCTGCGAGTCCACCGCTTCCGCCGACCAGAAGGGGTGCGAGGCCGCGACCGCCTACGGCGGCGAGGCCACAATGACGCTACAGAGCCTGCCCGCCGGCACCTACTGGGTCTGGGTGGACGGAGCCGCCCAGAGCAGCGGCAAGTTCACCCTCAAGTGGCAGTAACGGGTTAAGCTCGAGACCATGGCCGATGAAAGCACTTCCGACGGCTCAGAACGGCGGGCCGAAGAACGCCTGTCGGCGAAGTTCGAGGTCCGATTCGCGCAGACGGACGACGCGGCCCGCGCGCTTCGGGCCTACTCGCTGAACTTCTCTCCGGGCGGGCTGTGCCTGAAGACCCGCCGTACCTACGAAGTGGGTACTCCGCTCGACCTGGCGGTCACCATCGGGGGCCAGTCGTTCGAGCTCTTCGGAGTAGTCGCCTGGGTCAAGGGGGGAGCCATCGGCGTCCGGTTCGAGGACCTGGAACCGGAAATTCGCGACCGCCTCGAGGCGCTGACGGCCACACTGCGCAAGGTGTCGTGAGGCCGCGAGCTACTTCGGCTCGATCTCCGCCAGCCTGAACACCGCCACGTTGGCCTCGACCAGGCCGCAGGCCTCGTAGAACGCCCGCGGCACCTCGTCGCGCCGGCGGTGGGTCACCAGCTCGATGCGCTTGCACGAGAGCACCTTCGCCCGCTCGATCGCGCGCTTGACCAGCGCCCGGCCGACGCCCCGGCGCCGCCACGCGGCAGTGACCACCAGCTCGTCGATGGTCGCGATGCGGCCCTGAACCCGAAGCTGCGGCCGGTGCGACAGGCTGATGACGCCGATGGCCTTGTCGAGCGCGTCGCCGGCGACGAACAGCTCCATCTCGGGGTGGCTGATCAGCCAGTTCACCGTCGCCGCGTCGCCACCCTTCGGGTAGCCCAATTCGCCGAGCAGGGACTTGATGGCTTCCGCGTCGCCGCGCCGCGCCGGCCGAATCCGAAAAACGGGCTGGGCATTCGGTGGCGAGGGGCCGTTCACTGGCAAAAGTGTAGTCACGCGCGCGCGACATTCAAAAAAACGGGCCTGTTGGACGTGAGCAAATGTTGCGCGAGCCCTGCCCGATTATTAGGAGACGCCCCGTGCAATCTGTGCTGGGCCTCCAACTCGAATGTGGTATTCGCGCCCGCCTGAGGCCGAGCACGTGAGAGGGGCAGGGGTGGGGGCGGTTACCGGGGCATTTTTCGAGGAGTGAAGGTGCACCGACACGACCGCTTCGTTCGCAAGATCGTCCCGGCGGGGGCGGTGTCGGTGCTGGCGACGGTGCTGCTGGTAGGCTACGCGGCCGAACCCGACCGGTACACTCGCGGCTTCGAACCCGAGCAGCCCGTCCATTTCTCCCACCGGCTCCACGCCGGGGACAACCACATTCCCTGCCAGTACTGCCACACCGGCCCGTCGAAATCGCGGACCGCGGGGGTGCCTCCGCTCGAGACCTGCCTGAACTGCCACCGCGTCACCCGGACGGACCGGCCGGCAATCCAGCAGATCACCGCCTGGGCCAAGTCCGGAAAACCTTTCGAGTGGCGGCGCATCTACTCATTGCCTGATCACGTCTACTTCGACCATCGCCCGCACGTGAACTCGGGCATCGCCTGCCAGGAGTGCCACGGCGAGGTTCAGCGCATGGAGCGCATCTCTCAGGCGATGTCGCTGCGCATGGGCGCCTGCCTCGCCTGCCACCGCGACCCGAGCGACGCGCTGCCGCCCGGCTCGAGCATCAAGCAGGGGCCCACCCACTGCGCCGTGTGCCACCGGTGAGGGCCGAGGAAACTCGCATGACGCGGCCGAACCGCCGTTCGCTGTTCAAGGGGCTTGCCGCGGCGGTCGCCGGGGCCACGGTGCTGGGCGCGGCCGGCCAAGAGGCGCACCCGACTTTGCCGGACGGCGGCCTCCGCGACGAAGCGCGGGCCCAGAGGCGCTCGAAGCTGGTGCGGCCGGCGCGCGGGACGGTGAAGCGCGATGCGTGACAGCGAGCGGAAGCTCTGGAAGACGCCCGAGCAGGCGCTCGGGGCGCTGGGGGCGCCTTCGGGCGAGTTCCCGGAAGGGGCCCAAGAGGCGATGGAGTTGCCCGAGGCCGGCCCCTCGCGGCGGCGTTTCCTGGGCCTGTTGGGCGCGTCGGCCGCGCTCGCCAGCGGAAGCGCCTGCTCGCGCAAGGTCGACCGGGGCCCCATCGTCGCCTACACGCGCAAGCCGGAAGAGGTGATTCCGGGCGTGGCGGCGCACTACGCGTCGACGTTCCAGGAGGGCGAGACGGCCAGCCCCGTGCTGGTGAAGTCGCGGGAAGGTCGGCCCATCCACGTCCAGGGCAACGACGAGCACCCGTTCGGGTGGGGCAAGGCGCCGCTTCGGGCGACCGCCGACCTGCTCGGGCTCTATGATCCCGACCGGCTGCGCGGGCCGGTCGTCGATGGCAAGCCGGCCACCTGGGACGTCGCCGAGGGTCGGCTGGCCGCCGGAGTGAAGGACGCGGTCGCCAAGGGCACCCAGGTGGTGCTGATGACCGGGGCGGTGGTGTCGCCGGCGCTGGCGTCGCTCGTCGACGAGCTGGGGCGGCTGATTCCGGGGCTTAGGCACGTAGCCCTCGAACCCGCTTCCGACGCCGTGGCGCGGGACGTAGCGCGCGAGGTGTACGGCGAGCCCGTGGTGGCCCGGCCCCGGTACGACAAGGCCGACGTGGTGCTGTCGCTCGGAGCCGACTTCCTCGGCACGATGGACGGGGCCTCGCAGGCGATCGCCCAGTTCGCCGGGCGGAGAAAGCCCGCCGATGTCGGGTCGCCGATGAGCCGCCTCTGGGTGCTCGAGGGCTCGATGACGCTGACGGGCAGCAAGGCGGACCATCGCCTCGCCCTTCGCCCTTCGGCCCTGGGGAAGGTGGGTTTCGCGATCGCCCGCGCGCTCGCCGTCCGCCACGGCTTGCCCCTGCCTGCGGGGCTGACGCTCGAGACGCTGCCGCCGCTCGACCTCGGCAAGGTGGCCGCGGAATGCCGCCTCGACGCCAAGGCGCTCGAAGCGCTGGCCGGAGATCTCGCCCGCGCGAAGTCCGTGGCCCTGGCGGTGGCCGGGCCCGGGGCGCCGCCCGAAGCGCACGCCGCCTGCCATCTCTTGAACGCGATGTTGGGGGCCGTCGGGGCCACGGTCGAGCTCGAGCCGGTGCCTCGCGCCCGGCAGTTGGCCACCGCCGCCGTGCTCGACGCGCTCGTCGCCGACCTGGGGGCGGGGAAGGTGGGGGCCCTCATCTCGTGGGGGGTCAACCCTTCGTACGTCTGGCCCGACGCCGCCGGCTGGGCGGCCGCGGCGGCGAAGGCGCCCTTCCGCGCGCACCTGGCCTTGTCCCTGGACGAGACCGCCGCCGTTTCCGGGGTGGTGCTGCCGGTCAACCACTGGCTCGAGAGCTGGGGCGACTTCGACGCCGGCCCGGGCCTGACCAGCCTGCGGCAGCCGCTGATCGCACCACTCTTCGACACCCGGCAGGGCGAAGAGGTGCTGCTGGCGCTGGCGATCGGCCTAGGGGCCCGCCTGCCCGGCGACTTCCATGCGTACCTGGCCGGCCTCTGGCAGCAGGGCCACTCCCTCGCCGGTCCGGTCCCTTTCGAGCGGTTCTGGCACGCGAGCCTCCACGACGGCTTCGTGAGGCGCGCCATCGCCCCAGCGGCGCCCCCACCGCTGAAGCCCGCCGCGCTGGTGACGGCCGCGGCCGCGGCGTTCCAGGCCGTTCCCGCAGAGGGGCTCGAGCTGCAACTGGTGCCCGACTCGAAGGTGTACGACGGGCGGTACGCCAACAACGGCTGGCTGCAAGAGCTGCCCGACCCGGTGTCCAAGGTGGTCTGGGGCAACCCGCTGTCGCTGTCGCTGGCCGACGCCAAGCGGTTGGGGCTCGCCCTGGGTGACGAGGTGAGGCTCGAGGCCGCGGGCCGGTCGGTGACGGTGCCGGTCCTCGAGCAGCCGGGGCAGGCCGAGGGCGTGGTGACGCTGGCGCTCGGGTACGGGCGCGCGGCGGGCAGCGTCGCCGCTGGCGTCGGAGTGAGCGCCTGGCCGCTGGTGGGGACGAACCCGGCCAGCCCCTTCGGAGTGGGCCCGGTGAAGGTGACGCCCGCCGGCCGGAACAGCAGGGTGGTGCGTACGCAAGAGCATCACTCGCTCGACGGGCGCGACCTCGCCAAGCTGTGGACGCGCGCCGAGTACGCGAAAGAGCGCGGCGCCCACGAGGAAGCTCCGGTCAGCCTTTACGCCGACCAGCAGTTCCCCGAGCACAAGTGGGGCATGGCGATAGACCTGTCGGGCTGCGTCGGCTGCTCGGCCTGCGTCATCGCGTGCCAGTCCGAGAACAACGTCCCGGTGGTGGGCCCCGAGCAGGTCGAGCGCGGCCGCGAGATGGCCTGGCTGCGCATCGACCGGTACTACGAGGGCTCGCCCGACGCGCCGCGCGTGGTGCACGAGCCGATGCTGTGCCAGCACTGCGACAGCGCCCCCTGCGAGAACGTCTGCCCGGTGGCGGCCACCACCCACAGCCCCGACGGGCTGAACCAGATGGCCTACAACCGGTGCGTCGGCACGCGGTACTGCGCCAACAACTGCCCGTACAAGGTGCGCCGGTTCAACTTCTTCGAGTTCAACCAGAACCTGAGCGAAGTGCGCGACCTGGCGTTCAACCCCGAAGTCACGGTGCGCCCTCGCGGCGTGATGGAAAAGTGCACCTTCTGCGTGCAGCGCATCTCGAACGCCAAGCAGGTGGCCAAGGCGGAAGGCCGGCCCATGCGCGACGGCGACGTCAAGCCCGCCTGCGCGGTGGCCTGCCCGGCAGAAGCCATCACCTTCGGCGACCTCAAAGACGCGTCGAGCCGGGTGGCGAAGCTGGCCGGCAGCGACCGCCGCTTCCACGTTCTGGGAGAGCTCGGCGTCCGGCCGGCGGTCACCTACCTGGCCGACGTGCGCAACCCGTCGGGGGAAGGGACCGAATGAGCGTCGAGGCGGTCCTACCCGAGTCGCTTCGGCCCCAAGAGCTGACCGTCGGGGTGGTGACGGCCGCGTCGCTAGACGCGCAGGTGCTCGCGTTCCCCGAGCGCCGGCCGCCGGCGGCCTGGTACGTGGCCATCTCGATCACCGGCCTCGTCGCCGCCCAGGGCCTGGGCCTGGTGGGCTGGACCATCTTCCAGGGCATCGGAGTGTGGGGCAACGACAGCCCGGCCTTCTGGGGCTTCGACATCATCAACTTCGTCTTCTGGGTGGGCATCGGCCACGCCGGGACGCTGATCTCGGCCATCCTCTTCCTGTTCCGGAAGCGGTGGCGAAACGCCATCGCCCGGTTCGCCGAGGCGATGACCATCTTCGCGGTGCTGTGCGCCGCGCTCTTCCCGACCATCCACGTCGGGCGCATCTGGACGCTGGAGTGGATGCTGCCCTACCCGAACGAGCGCGGGCTGTGGCCGAACTTTCGCTCGCCCCTGTTGTGGGACGTGTTCGCCATCTCGACCTACCTCAGCGTGTCGGCGATGTTCTGGTTCCTGGGGCTCTTGCCGGACATCGCGTCGATGCGCGACCGCACGAAGAGCCCATTCCGCAAGCGCATCTACACGGTGCTGGCGCTGGGCTGGCGTGGCGCGGCGTCGCACTGGCAGCACTACGAGAAGGCCTACCTGCTCTTGGCCGGCCTGGCCACGGCGCTGGTGCTGTCGGTGCACAGCGTCGTCTCGTTCGACTTCGCCACGTCGGTGGTGCCCGGCTGGCACATGACCATCTTCCCGCCGTACTTCGTGGTCGGCGCCATCTTCGCCGGCTTCGCGATGGTGGTGCTGGTGCTGGTGCTGGTGCGCCAGACGATGCAACTGACCAACCTCATCACGATGTATCACCTGGACGTGATGAACAAGCTCATCCTCGCGATGTCTTGTTTGATGGGCTACTCGTACGTGATGGAAGGATTCACGGCCTGGTACAGCCAGAACCAGTACATCCACCACACCTTCAAGAACTACGTGGCCGGGCAGTACGGCTGGGCGGGCATCGTCACCGTCCTGTGCAACGTCGTCATTCCCCAGTTGTTCTGGGTGCCGAAGGCGCGCAAGTCCTTCCCGGCGATGATTCTGGTGGCGGTGGCGGTGACGGTGGGCATGTGGATGGAACGCTTCGTCATCATCGTCATCTCGCTGACCGAGGACTACCTGCCGTCGTCGTGGGGCCACTACGCGCCCACCTGGGTGGACGGGGGCATTCTCGCCGGCACCTTCGGCATCTTCTTCACGCTGGTCTTGCTCTTCGCCCGGGTGCTGCCGGTCATCGCCACCACCGAAGTGAAGATGATTCTCCCGGGGGCGCAGCCCGAGCACCACCACGCGGAAGAACCGCACGGCCCCGAGGCGCTGCCCCAGG
>JAHFDQ010000545.1 GCA_023248915.1 Archangiaceae bacterium
GTGGACATTCGGACAGGATCCACCGCGCGAGTCAAATCGGTCAGTTTCGCCGCTTCGCCTTCACGGTCCGGACGAAACCCCGACGTACTTTTCGCAGCCGTTCTTCGGGTCTCCGTCTGCATCGGCGTAGCCCACCGAGCATTTCAAGATTCGACACGTGCCGGCGTAGCAGGTGCCCACCGCCGCGCGCGGTCTACACACCGCGCCGCAACTGCCGCAGTTGAACGGGTCGAACTCCAGGTCAATGCAGCCGTTGCCGCAGGTGGATGACCCTTCCGGGCAGCCGCAAGCGACGAGACACGCCGACAAGAGCGCAAGCGCAATGAATCGCAATCGGTCCCCCCCTTGAGATGTTCGCGGCACACCCAGAGCGAAAACGATGCCGGTTCCAAGTCCGCAGAATCTGGATGGAACTCGCGATGCGGGCGTACGGAAGGCTGGACCAGAGGTCCGACGAGGCGGCCTATCACCAGAGCAGTGAGTGAGGTCACCCGGTGACTGTGTCACCCAGTCGCTGTGTCACCCGGCTGCCCCGCCTAGCCTCAGGGACCGCCGTCGCGCGGAACTGAGCTGGTGCCGCCATTCCTGGGGTCGGGCGTACCCATGGCGCCAACTCCATGGCAATTCGGCGACACGTCGCACGAGCGATCGTTACAGATGAACGGGAGGCCTTCCGGGCAGCACCACCCCTTCACCTGCGCCAGCGCATACCCCTTGGGACAGCCGCTCGAGCACGACGCCAGGTCCGCCGAGCACTTTCCGTCGGAACAGCAGTAGGGGTGTGCCGCATCGCAGCAGCCGCTCTCGCAGCAGTACGGGTGGTCGGTGTCGCAGCAGCCTCCGTCTCCGCAGCAGTTCGGGTGAGCCCGGTCGCAGCACCGGCCGGTTCCGCAGGACACCGGATTGGCGGTCGGGCAGACCAGCGACACCGTTCCAGATGGCTGAGGAGGTGGCAACGCGCAGCCCGGATTGCCGCACACGTACCCGAGTGGACAGCACTGAGTGCCTCCCGTGTCGACTCCGGACCACGAGCAGCAGAGTTCTTGCCCAAGCGCGGGCGGACAGAGCACGATTGAACCCGCGAGGGCGGCCGCTGATACGAGTGTCGCTCGGTACCTTGCCAGAGGAATCACGCGGTGCCCCTCAAAAGAGCGGGTCCATTTCATTCTGAATGTGGACGGTGAGCGGCAGGCCCATTGGCAGCAGCGGCCCGAGCGGGGCGAAGCGACCGCCGTCGCTCGAGGAGGTGGCTGGCCAGGCGGCGCCCGCGGTTCCGTTGAGTATGGTCAGGTCCACCGAACCGGCGGGAGTCGTTCCGACGATCTTGGGCAGGTACTCGCCGCTCGAGAACCAACCCGCCTTGCAGACCTGGTTGACCACGCAGTCGAGTCCTCCCCCGTCGAATTTCCCCGACAACAGCCGGTAAGTGGCCATTCGGGCACCCGCGTCGGTCACCGGCGCCCCGTCGTACAGGTACTGAACCTGCACCTGGTTTCCGGCGCACAGCTCGAGCTCGGAGGCGAGCGGCGACTGCAGGCAAGTCGAGGTCGGGCAGCGGGCCGACGACCGGCAGGGCTTGGCGCACCACCAGTCTAGCTCGACCTTGCCCTTGTCGCCGAAGGTCGACGCCACTTGCACGCACGCTCCGACCTCGCAGCGGCCCCTGCCGCAGGTGGTCCCCTGGACTGGGCACGCGCTGCCGAGGACTCCGCAGAGCCCGGCGGCCACCAGGCCGGCAAGCCGATTACGCGCGCTCACCATGAGAGCCTGAACCCCGCGCCCTCGGGGCCGACCGACGCGGCCCAATGAGTCCCCGAGCCCGTCAGCGTTCCGCTGTACTTGAGCGGAGCCGGTTCGCCGACGACCCACGCGACCGTGCCGCTGACCAGCCCGACGGCCCCGGCAATCTGGAGGACTCCCGAGGCAATCGCCGCGACATTCCAACCCTGATTGAGGTTGTAGTCGCTCAGCGCATTTCGGACCATGAACGGCCCCGCGATCGGAATCGCCCCCGCGCGATTCGCGTTCGGGTTGTAGTCCCCGTAGATGGGCGCCATGAGGGCGGCAGGGACGTAGCCCACCGCGAACGCCCCAAGCCCTGCGAGGAAATACCAGGGCGCCGCGTGGCGACGCTTCCGACCGAGCCCAGACGAGTCGTCCCCTGAAGAGCCTTCCTCTCCGTTGGACGACTCGGTGGCCCCCGTCTTGTACACGCACACGCCCATCTGGTCCGACCAGACCATGTTCGAGCTGCAGTCGGTCTTCTGGAACGGGGCGGGGGGTGGTTCGGGAGGAGGAGGTTCGGCGGCGGGGCGGGACGGCGCCGGCTGGGGTGCCTCGTAGGTAGGCGCGGCGGAAGGAGCCGGAGCGGCGCTGGCGCTCGGAGTCTCTGACGAAGGCGGTGGCGTCGAGGCCGGCGCCGGACCCTCGACGGGGCTCGGAGCGATGGGCAGCGACGTTTCCTGCGCCACGGCAACCACCGGAGTCCCCGGCGCCGGATTCCAGTCTTCAAGGAGGTTGGCGTCGACCAACGGCGGCGGAGAGTCTTGTCCGGCCGGCACAGCCGCCGGCGCTGGGCTGGGCGGAGTCGCGGGACTGGGCGCGGCCTGGGTGCTCACGCACTTCTCGCCCTCGCCCGCCCAACCCGCGGGGCACACCGGGTTTCCGATGCAGGCCGAGCGCGTCGTCGACCAGGCTTGGGTGGGCCAGCAGCAGCGCCCCGAGGTGTCCGCCGAGATGGCCTGCCCCGGCGGGCACCCGCAACCCATGCCTGTGGGCACCAGCGTTGGGCCGCACTTCGGAACCCCGACGCATCGCTTCTGCGATGACGACCAGGCCTGGCCCGGCCAGCAGCAATGGCCGGCCGTTTCCCGCGTTCGGGTCTTCCCCGCCGGACATGAATTCTCCGCGGCGGGGGCCTTCGCGACGAGCAACGCCAGGACTGCGAAGAGCATCGGAGGCCCTTTTACGCCACTTCGAGCAGCTCGACCTCGAATACCAGGGTCGCCCCCGGCGGAATCACCGGCGGATATCCCCTCGCCCCGTAGCCCAGCTCGGGGGGAATGGTCAGCTTGCGGACGCCGCCCACCTTCATTCCGGCGACGCCCTGGTCCCAACCCTGAATGACCTGGCCGGCGCCCAGCTTGAACGCGAAGCCCTCGTTCCGGTCGCGAGAGCTGTCGAACTTCGACCCGCTCGTCAGCGTTCCGACGTAGTGGACGGTGACCTTCGCTCCGGCCTTGGCTTCCTTGCCCGTGCCTACCTTGATGTCGTCGACCTGCAGCCCCACGCGTGCCTCCCTTTCTAGGTGACCTCTGCGATGCCCAACGAGAAGGCGGCCAGCCCCCGCAGGTCTTCGATGGCCTCGCCCATGTACGGAGCGGCCACCGCGATTCCCCCTCGCGGCAGGTGCGCCCGAAGCTCTTCGAGGAGCGCGCGGTCGCGTTCCACCCGGCCGCGCTCGGTGCTGGCCAGCGCCTGAAGCTTCTTCAGGCCCTGGCGGGTCGGGTTCGGCATCTCGGCGGTGACCTCGATCGCGTCGGGGCTCGCCAGGCCGTCGGTGCGTGCCCAGCTCCGGTTCAGCACGAAGCCGGCGAAGGGCAGACCCATCGACAGAATCTTGTCCCGGAAATATTCCGCTTCGGCCAGCGCGGCCTGCTCGGGGCTGGTCACCAAGAGGAAGGCGGCATCGCGCGAGCACAACAGCGCGCGTACCGCCTCGGAGTGCATGCGCATCGGGCCGAACATGCCCGAGAAGGCGCCGAGGAATTCCTGAATCTCCTCGTAGAACTCCGGGCCGAAGACGCGGGTGAAGATGCTGCCGATGAGCTCGGTGGCCTTCTTCCACAACCCGGTCCGCCTCGCCGACCCCGGCAGGAACAGGTTCAAGATGCGCTCGTCGAGGAAGCGCGAAAGCCGGCTCGGCGCGTCGAGGAAGTCGAGGGCGTTTCGCGCGGGGGGCGTGTCGAGCACCACCAGCTCGTACCTGCCTTCGGAAGAGAACGTGTAGAGCGCCTCTGCCG
>JAHFDQ010000157.1:0-6035 GCA_023248915.1 Archangiaceae bacterium
GCCCGTTCCTGATGCCGGCGGAACCGACGCCGACGGCGGCGGCGGTGGCGGCGGTGGAGGAGGAGGAGGCGGCGGAGGCGGCGGTGGCGGCGGCGGTGGCGGCGGCGGCGGCGGCGGCGGTGGCGGCGGCGGTGGCGGCGGTGGCGGTGGCGGTGGCGGTGGCGGCGGAGGAGGAGGCTCCACGGCGGACGGCGGAGACGACGGCGGAGACGACGGCGGCTTCGACGGCGGCGAAGACGCCGGCACCCTTTGCGGCTCGCCCACCGACTGCCCGGCGACCGCGAACGAGTGCATCGTCGCCACGTGTAACGGCGGCCGGTGCGGCGTGAACAACGTCCCGAACGGCGCCCCGACAGCGGCCCAGGGCGCGGGCGACTGCCGCACGGCCGTCTGCAACGGCGCCGGAGGCGTGGCCTACCACGTGGACGCCACCGACGTGCCCAACGACGGCAACGACTGCACCACGGAGTACTGCGACGGTGGGTACGCGGTGTCGACTTTCCTCGCCGCGCGGACGGCCTGCGGCCCGAGCCAGCTCTGCAACGGCGCCGGAATCTGCGTCGCCTGCCTACTGGGCACCGACTGCCCGGGAACGGACACGGACTGCCAGGTGCGGTCCTGCGCCAGCTACACCTGCGGCTTCGCGTTCCTCGACGCCGGCGTGCCGGTCGCCGCGCAGGTGCCGGGCGACTGCCACGCCAGCGTCTGCAACGGCGCGGGCGGCGTCCTCGACGCGCTGAACGACTCCGACCGGCCCAATGACGGCAACACCTGCACCGACGACGTCTGCGACGCGGGCGCGCCGTCAAACCCCCCTTCCGCCGCGGGCGGGTCGTGCTCTCAGGGGACCGGCCACCTCTGCGACGGCACCGGACTGTGCGTCGAGTGCCTGAGCTTCACCGACTGTTCCGGCCAGGACAGCGAGTGCCGGGCCCGTACCTGCCTCGGCCACCTCTGCGGAGCCACCTTCACCGACGCGGGGACACTGCTCGCCGCCCAGGTGGCCGGCGACTGTCACCAGGCCGCGTGCGACGGGGACGGCGGCACCACGGTGGCCATCGACGACAGCGACCTTCCCGACGCGGGCAGCGAGTGCCTGTCCAATCTCTGCACCAGTGGCACGGCCTCGAACCCGCCCGCATCGCTGGGCACCCCGTGCACGCAGGGCGGCGGCCACGTCTGCGATGGCGCCGGCGCCTGCGTCCAGTGCAACACGGACCCCGACTGCTCTGCGGGCCTGTGCGTGAACCACCTCTGTGAAATCTGCACCGACGTCGTCAAGGACGGCACCGAGTCCGACATCGACTGCGGAGGCGCCGCCTGCCCCCGCTGCGTGGCCGGGCAGTTGTGCGGGGTGGCGACCGACTGCGGCAGCCAACTGTGCGACGCCGGAACCTGCGCGTCGGCCACGGTGGCCAGCACCACCCCGGGCGATGCGGCCACCGGCACGGCGGTGGACGTCGGCCTCGCCGTCACCTTCGGCGGGCCGATGCTCGTTTCGTCGCTGACGGGCCAGACGGCGGCCGGCGGTTGCACCGGCTCGGTTCAGCTCTCGACCGACGACTTCGCCACCTGCCTGACGTTCGCCTCGGCCGCGCCGGTGATGTCGGTGGGCAACAGCGTGGCCACCTTCACCCCCGCGCCCGGGCTGGCCTACGGGTCGACGTTCAAGGTGCGCGTCACCACCGCCGCCACCGACCCGGCCGGAGGAGCGCTGGGCGCCGAGTTCGTCTCGGCCACCGGCTTCACCACCGATGCGGCGCCGGCGGCGTGCAACGGCTCGGTGGTGGTGAGCCAGGTGTACGGCGGCGGAGGCAACCTCGGCGCGTCGTTCCAGAACGACTTCATCGAACTTCACAACCGCGGGGCCTCGCCGGTCTCGCTGGCCGGCATGTCGCTGCAGTACGCCTCGGCCGCGGGCAGCTCGTGGAGCCAGACCGACCTGTCGGGCTCGATTCCCGCCGGGGGCTTCTTCCTCGTCAAGGAAGGCTCGGGCGGAGACGCCGGGGTGGCGCTGCCGTCGCCTGACCTGGTGCCGACGACGCTGCTGAGCCTGGCCGCCACCGCCGGCAAGGTGGCGCTGGTCTCGAACACCACCTCGCTGGCCGGCACCTGCCCGGACGGCGGCACCGTCCTCGACTTCGTGGGGTACGGCACCACCACGAACTGCTTCGAGGGAGTCGGTCCCGCTCCCGCGCCATCGCCCTCGGCGTCGGTCAAGCGGGGCTCGGCGGGCTGCGCCGACACCGGCCAGAACGCGACCGACTTCACCGCCGGAGGCGTGCTGCCTCGCTCGGGGGGCACGTCCGCTTCGGTGTGCGCCTGCGGCCAGGAACGAGCGCTCAACGAGACGGGCCAGACGGCCGAGCTCGACTACTGCGTGGTGCAGTTCCCGAACACCGCGCTCTCCGTCGATGCGGGCACCGCCACGCCGACGCTCTACGGGCGGGTGTACGAGGCGGGCGTCACCGATCCCGCCGGGGCCGCGGCGTCGGTCGTCGCCCAGGCCGGCATCGGCACTTCCACCTCGAACCCTGAGTGGCAGGGCGGCTGGCAGTGGTCGCCCGCGACCTTCAACCAGCAGTACGGCAACGACGACGAGTACATGGCGACGCTCACCGCGCCGGCCGATGCGGGCTCGTTCCTGTACGGTTTCCGCTTCTCCACCAACGGAGCGGACTGGACCTACTGCGACGTCAACGGTGCGGGCCAGAACGCCGGGCTGACGTTCGAGACCACGCAGCTTCCGGCACTCGTCGTGCCGTAGCGGGTTACTTCGACTCGAAGCCGAACATCAGCATCGGCACCAGCGTCACGCCGCCGTTCGAGAAGATGGCGGCGGCGTCGAGCATCAGGTTGAAGCCGGTGCGCCGCCCGCTGTCATTGGCGTGGCCGAAGCCGACGCCGAGGCGCGCGTTCAGCGCGGGGAAGACTCCTTGAACGGTGGTGGCGCCCGCCGACGCGCTGGTCGAGCTGCCGCCCGCGGTGACCGACGCCCAGGCTCCGTCCACCAGGGCGGGCCCGGCGGCCACGAAGAGCCGGTCGAAGAAGGTGGCCTCGCCCACCAGCGCGAACCGGTAGTAGCCGATGCCGGTGATGGAAGCCGACCCTCCGCTCGAGTTGGCGGTGACTCCGATGCCGATGCCGCCCAGGTCGGACACTGCCACGTAGGCCCCCAGCATCTGGGTGAGCTGCCAGCCGATGCGGCCTTCACCGGCGAAGACGACCGCGGTGGGGTTGAGGGACGCGCCGATGCCGGCGCTGGCGCCGAAGCGGAGGCGCATGCCCTTCGCGTGGGACACGGTCATCGGCGGAGGCGCTTCGGCCGCCGAAGGTTCGGACGCCGCCGGTGCCGGCGCCGGCTCAGAGGGCGGCGGCGGCGCGGAAGGTTCGACCTGCGCGAAGGCGGCAAGGGACAGCAAGAGGCCGAGGCAGGCGAGGGCTCGAGGCATAGGGGCTCCGGGGGAAAAGGGAGTGTCGAAGGCCCGATTCAACCGCACAAGCGGCCCCGCTCCCAGAAACCTGCCTACGGCTTGTCGGCGAAGAGCCGGGCCAGGGTCGCGAAGTACTCCTCCGGGGCCTCGGTCAGCTCGAGGCCGAACTCCGCGGGGACGAAGCCGCGGTGGTCGGGCGGGCTGGTCCACACCACCACGCCCTTCAGCTTGATGGAGAGCGACTCGTCGATGACCAGGGTGCCCTCGATGACGGACTTCGGGGCCAAGAGCGCCAGGCATTGGATTCGGAGCCCCGTGGCGGACAAGTCGACCACCTCGCCGCGCCAGCCGTCGGGCAGCAAGAAGAGGAGGGTGGTCCTCAGCCGTGGGACTGTGCGTTCGGCGCCGATGGGCCCGGTTTACACCGGCCGCAGGCCCCAAGTCACAACCAGAGTTCGGCTCGAGCGCCGAGCCGCCGCTCCGCGCCGCGTGCTACGACCGCCAGCTCGCATGGAACCCCACCTCAGCACTCTGGGCCGCTGGGTCGCCGGCCTCGAGCTGTCGGCGGTGCCTTCGCGGACGCTGCGCGCGGCCCGGGCGCAGGTGCTCGACATGGTCGCTGCGGTCCACGCGGCGGCGCGCGTCGGCGCGGCCCGGGCGGTGCTCGACGGGGCCCGAGCATTCGCCTCGCCTGGGCGCTCGACCGTTCTGGCCGCTCCAGAAACGATGGGGCCCGCAGACGCCACGCTCGTCAACGCCGCCTGCTCGATGGCGCTCGACTACGACGACATCGTCTGGATGGGCCACACCTGCCACTCGGCGACGTTCGCGCCCCTGGCGGTGGCCGAGCACGAGGGGCGAACCAGCGCCGAGCTCTTGGTCGCGGTCGTCGCGGCGAACGAGGTGGCCGGCCGGCTCGGCGCCTCGAGCTTCCTCGGGCCACTCAACGGCCAGATGTGGACGTTCGTGCACCTGGCCGGAGCGGCCGCAGGCGCCGCCAAGTTGCTGGGGCTGGGCGAGGAACAGACCACCCACGCGCTGGCCATCGCGCTCGCTCAACCGCCGTTCGCGCTCCAGCCGGCGTTCCTGAAGCCAACCAGCAAGTTGCTAGCGGCGGCGACGCCGGCGGTCATCGGCCTCCAGGCGGCCTACTTCGCCCGAGCCGGGATGACGGGGGCACCCGCGGTCCTCGAGGACGAGCGCGGCTTCTGGAAGCGCTTCTCGTTCCTTCCGATGCCCTTCATGCTCGACGGGCTGGGCGAGGAATGGGTGCTCGACACCTTCACCCTCAAGACTTTCCCGGGCTGCCACTACTTCCAGACGGCGCTGGTCGCTCTCGAGCGGATTTCCGCGCGCTCTGGCGGGCTGTCCCTCGACCGGGTTCGCCAGGTGCGAATCGAGACCACGAAGCTGGCCTGCGAGGTGACCCATTTCGCCAGCGCCTACGAAGACGGCGCGCTGACGCCGGTGAGCGTCGGCTTCGACCTTTCGCTCGCCGCGGCGGTGCTGCTTCAGGCGGGCCGGCTGGGACCGGAAGAGCTGACCGACGAACACCTGGTCCGCTACGGCGGCGAAATCCGGCAATGGGCCGGCCGCGTGCGTGTGGTTCACGACCCGGCGCTCACCGCGAAAGTCGTCTCGGCCGCCCGAAGCCTCCCCGGCGGGCGGCGAGCCCTCGCCGGAATGTCCCTCTCGAAGCTGGCGACGCTGGCGCGCCGCTACCGAGAGGAGTACCGCTCGAGGCTCTTCTCGCTCGAGGACCTGGGGGAATTGCTGCGCGGCGCCCTTCGCGCTGACGCGCCCGCCCCGCCCGGAGGAGACGGGGTGCCGCTGTACTTCCCCGCCCGGGTCACCGCAGAGTTCTCCGACGGGCGCGCCGAGACCGAACGGCTCGACCTGCCGACGGGCTCGCTCGCCTCGCCTGATTTCGACCGCGAGCTGGAGAACAAGGTGCTGCGCGAGCTTTCGCCGACACTAGGTGCCTCCAAGGCCCGGGCCGCCCTCGCCGCAGGCCTCGAACTCGAACGGATCCCTCTGCCCGGGCTCGTCGCCGCCTTCTCCGGCCGCCACTGAGGGGTCGGCTCACCACGAATCGCGGAGTTGCGGGGCCGGTGCGCTGTCCGGTCAGGTCGAGTTGCATGATTTCCGCACTGGGTACGGTTTTTGTGCAGGTCGACCTGGCGCGCGGCCGGCTCCGGCGTCCCGGCGACCCCTGCGTCCCGCTGTACGGACTGCTGGTCGGCGGGTAGTGTCGCCGCCCCAAACTCCAGCGGGAGACGACCCATGGCCAAGGCGAAGGCGAACAGCGGAACCCTCGACAAGAAGACGCTCGATGGGCTCCACGGCAAGAGCATGCTGCTGACGCAGGACTGGTCGCAGAAGGAGATCGAGGCTCTGTGCGCCGTGGCGCAGCGGCTCGAGAAGCTCGACCGGTCGGGGAAGTCGACCGCGCTTTTGCCCAACGAGCTGGCCTACGCGATGTTCTTCGACAACTCGACCCGCACCAAGTCGGCGTGGGCCGGGGCGGCGGCACGGTTGGGAATGCAGCCGGTCATCGTGGACGGGTCGTCGACGCAGGTCTCGCACGGCGAGACCGCCTCG
>JAHFDQ010000157.1:6045-11047 GCA_023248915.1 Archangiaceae bacterium
CTCGGAGACCGGCGCGATGCTGGGAATGAATTCGCACGCCCTCGGGGTGCGGCACGACCTCATCCTTGGTGAAGGCAACAGCTTCATGCGGGACGTGCAGCGGGGCATCGACGACTACCTGTCCGCGACCGACGACCGGCGCAAGGTGCCGGTGGTGAACCTGCAGTGCGACGTCGACCACCCGACTCAGGCGATGGCGGACCTGCTCTGGCTGCGCGAGCGGTTCCCCGGTGGGCTGGCCGGAAAGAAAATCGCCGTGTCCTGGGCCTACTCGCCTTCCTACGCCAAGCCCCTGTCGGTGCCTCAGGGCGAGATTACGTTGCTCACCCGCTTCGGCGCGCACGTGACGCTCGCCCACCCGAAGGGCTACCGCCTGATGGACGTCTGCCTCGACCACGCCCGGAAGAACGCCGAGGCGTCGGGCGGGTCGTTCAAGGTGACCGAGTCGATGGACGAGTCCTTCGAGGACGCCCACGTGGTCTACCCGAAGTCCTGGGGCCCCTACGACTTGATGCTCGAACGGGTGGCGGCGAACAAGGCGCGCGACGCGGCCAAGATGAAGGACATCGAGCAGCGCGCGCTGGCGCGCAACGCCCAGTTCAAGGACTGGATTTGCGACGAGCGCCGCATGGCGATGACGGCGGCCAGCAGCGCGCTCTACCTGCACTGCCTGCCTGCCGACATCGGAGCCGAGGTGACCAAGGGCGTGATGGAACGGGCGGTGGTGGACGTCGCCAGAGAGGCCAACAAGAAGCTCTACGTCGTCATGGCGTTGCTGGCGGTGGCGAAGGTCGAGAACCTCGCCGACCGGCTCGCCTAGCCCCTGGAGACGACATGCCCACGCTCGACGAACAGGTCGCCCAGCTCGCCCAGAAGTACCGGCCGCTCGCCGCGGAGCTTCTCCGCGAGGTCGTCCGCATTCCTGCCGACTTCGTCGACAAGCCGGTCGACGCCGGCGGCGACCCGCTGTGCGGGCTGTCGAACCACGAGCGGCCGCGGCTCGAGTACCTGAAGAGGAAAATCGTCGAGGTCGGCGCCGTGCAGCGGCCCGAAGACGTCTTCTTCGACGACTACGGGAACTTGGTCTGGGTGGTTCAAGACGCGAGCGACGGCATTCCCGCGAAGGACAAGCGCGTCATCTACTGGGACGGCCACTCGGACACGGTGCGGGCGCTGCGCCCCCAGTGGCGCGAGAAGACCGGCGGCGGAGTCGACAGCTACGACGGCCTGGTCGACGCGAAGAAGCTGAACCGCGACTTCCTGAAGCGCGAGCTGGGCCACCTGCCGCCCGAGGGCGAGTGGGACAACCTGCTCTTCGGCCGCGGCTCGGCCGACCAACTGGGCGGGGTGGTCGCCGAGGTGGTGGCGGCCAAAATCCTGGTCGAATTGGCGCCCGCGGGAGCGCTGAAGGGTTCAATCATCCGCGCCTACGCCACCGCGGCCGAAGAGGACAACGACGGGGGCGGCCCGCTCTTCGTCACCCGGAAGGTGCTGCCCGGAGCGCCCACCGAAGTCGTACCCGACGTCGTCATCTTGACCGAGGGCACCGGCGACTCGAAGAAGGGAGCACTGGGCATCTACCGCGGGCAGCGCGGGCGCATGCAGATAGAGCTGACCGTCACCGGGCGCTCGTGCCACGGCTCGATGCCGTGGGAAGGGCTGAACCCGCTCGAGCACGGCGGCGCCATCGTGGCCGAGGCGGCCCGGCGCTACGACAAGCGCGAGGGGTTCCTCGACCACGCGTTCCTGGGCCACGGCACCCGCACCGCCTCGTGGTCGCAGTTAGAGACGCCGAGCGACTGCGCGGTGCCGGACAAGTACACCGTCCGGTTCGACCGGCGGCTCACCGTGGGCGAGACGCCCGAGCGGGCGGTCGCCGACGTCGAGGCGCTGGACGCGGTGAAGGCGGCGCGGGCCGCCGGGCTCAAGGTGCAGGTCTCGGTGCCGGACTACTCGCTGCCCACCTGGAAGGGCTTCGTGCTGGGCAACCCCCAAATCTACCTGGGCTGGGTCACTCCCGAGGAACACCCGGCGATTCAGTCGGCGGTCGACACCTACAGGGCAGTCGTCACTCCGAACGTCGGCGCCACGCCCGGAACCGCGGGCGCCCTGCGCCGCGAGCCGCGTGTCGACCGGTGGATTTTCTCGACCGACGGCGTCGGCTTCCCCGTGCCCGCGGACGACAAGTCCATCGCCGCCAGCCCGCGCAAGGGCTGGGTGACCTCGGGGGCCTACAAGCACCCCGCGATGTTCGGCATCGGGCCCGGCATCGAGCAGAACACCCACAAGATTGGGGAATGCGTCGACCTGCGCGAGCTTCAGCACGCCATCGCGTTCCTCGCGCGCTTCCCGAGCGTCTTCTCCGCGCGCAAAGCCTGACGCGGCCGCCCGCGTTCTCGACTCCTGAAACTCGAGGCTCGGCGCACGTTAATGACACCGGGGCCGGCCCGGGTGGGAGCGACACGCCACCCAGGTATGCGATACGGGAAGCCGCATGAGTGACTTCGCGACGAAGCCGTGGTTGGCGCCGGTAATTCTCTTCGGGCTCCTGTTGTTCCCCGCCTGCCCGCCGCCCGCGGACGTGGCGCCCGGGGACGATGGCGGTGGCGGCGACTCCAGCATCGACGCCGGTACCGACGCCGGCGACTTCGGCGATGCCGGGCCTTCCGACGGCGGCCCGTTGGACGCCGGGACCGACGCCGGCCCAAGCCCCGACGCGGGGCCGCCGCCCGCGAACGCGGCCGAGTTCGTGACAGAGGACATTCCCGTCACCGCCACCGCCGGGCGCGACCTCTTCGCGTCCGTCACCCTGCGCAACACCGGCACAGCCACCTGGACGTCGGCCACCGGCTACTGCCTCGGGTCCGAGCACCCGATGGACAACCTGGTCTGGGGGACCAACCGCATGTTCCTCGGCGCTTCCGATTCGGTGGCTCCCGGCCAGACGTTCACCTTCGCGGGCACGCTGAAGGCGCCCGCCGACGCGGGGACGTACCCCATGCAGTGGCAGATGCTCCAGGACGCCGTCGAGTGGTTCGGCGCGAAGTCCACGCTCGCTTCCGTCACCGTCGAGTGCCCGGCGACCGAGCTTCACCTGAAGGCGCACCTCGGCCAGTACGTGACGGCCGACCCGGACGCGGGGCCGACCCTCGCCGCCACCGCCGCCTCGGTGGGCCCGTGGGAAACCTTCCAGTTGCTCGACTGCCAGGGCCGGCCGCACGGCGGCGACACGGTCGTCATCAAGACTCACGACGGCCACTACCTCACCGCGGTCGACGGAGGCGGCGGGCCCGCCCTCGCCACCGCTTCCGCCGCCGGCCCGAACGAGACCTTCACCCTTATTCGGGTCGCCGGGCCCGGCCCCGTCTACAGCGGCACCGAGGTGGCGCTCCAGTCGGCGGGCGGCGACTACCTGTGCGCCGAATCGGGGGGCGGCGACGTGGTCAACGCCAACCGCACGTCCATCGGCCCGTGGGAAACCTTCAACATCGAGTTGGCCGGCGGCGGCCCTCCGCGCACGGGGCCGGTGTCCCGGAACGGCACTTTGCTCCACGACGACACGGGCGACTTCGACGCCCTGGGAGCGACGCTGTTCTCGGCCGCGAACTGGTACAAGTTCGACCGGCCGCGCCTCGAGCGCGCCCTCGGCTTCCTGCGCGACAACGGCTTCGACTACTTCCGCGCGCTCGGCACCGTGGCCTGGACCGGCAAGGAAATCGACCCCGCCTGGCCCGACTACGCCGACGTGCTGGCCGGCGTCACCGACCTGGCCTACGACAGCTACGGCCTGCGGGTGCAGTGGACGATTTTCGGCGACGCGCAGCTCATCGCCCCCACCCCCACCCAGCGGCAGCAGGTGGTGGACACCGTCCTGCAGATGTCGGCCGGGCGCGAGCAGAAGATCATCCTCATCGAGACCGCGAATGAGTACTGGCAGAACGGCTTCGACGGCGCCGGCGTGGCCGAGCTGAGGACGCTGACCCAATACCTGCACGACAACACCAGCATCCTGGTGGCGGCCTCGGCGCCCACCGACTGGAACGACCAGGTGACCGTCTACCAGGGCGGCATCGCCGACGTGATGACGCAGCACTTCGACCGGGCCAGCTTCGCCCCCGACTACCTCTGGCGGCCGGTTCGCCAACCCTGGGGAGCCTTGAACGACCTGGCGGGAGACCTGCTCATCGCCAACAACGAGCCCATCGGGCCCGGGTCGTCGGTCGTCGACGACAAAGACCCGCTCCGACTGGTGATGGCGGCCGTCACCACCTACGTCTCGAAGGCTCCGTTCTACGTCTTCCACTCGCGCGCCGGGGTGGGCGCGGGGTCGCAGTTCGGCCTGTCCGGCGACCAGGACTTCTCCGAAATGCCCGGGGCCGCGTCGTACCAGCCGATGAAGGCCTACCTGCCCGCCGACCTGTCCAACTGGGACCGGCAGAACCACTACTGGGCCGGCCACCCCTTCCGGGTCTACGGCGACGGCACGCAGGACTTCATGACGACCGACGGCGCCGTGAACGGCTGCATGCGCGCGTACGCCAGCACCCGCGGCCCCGACTTCCTGGTGGCGCTGCTCGGCATCAAGGGCACCCTGCACCTGGAAGCGAAGGCGCCGATGGAGTTCGACGAGCTCGACCCGCTGACCGGCGGCGTGCTGCAGCATTTCGACATCGCCGCGGACGCGCCGGTCGACCTGTCGGGCCTCGAGGGTCTGGTGCTGAAGGGCCACAACAAGTAGCGGCGGCGGCGTTTCGACGCTGGACGCCGACCCGTGAACGGCGGTACTTCCGCGCCCTCGCCAGGCGCCCTGCCCGGCGGTGGAGACGCTTCGCCATGCCCAAGACGCTCGATGTCGTGCTGCTGCTCGCGCTCCCGGCCTCAGGCAAGTCCGAGGTCCGGCGCTACCTGTCGTTGCTCGACCCGGCGCGGCTGAAGAACGAGATGCACCTGGGCGAGCAGGTTCAGCTCGACGACTACCCCTACGTGCACCTGATGCGCCGGG
>JAHFDQ010000546.1 GCA_023248915.1 Archangiaceae bacterium
CCAGGTGGGCGACTTCGCCGTCTCGCCCGACTCGAGGTACGTCGCCTTCGCCCAGCGCAGCGAGGTGGCGAGATCGACCTACGACTTGCTGTTCGCCGAGTGGCCCGAGATGAAGCCGTCCAAGCTGGCCGGAGGCACCGGGGGCTTCGCCTTCTCCCCCGACGGCAAGTGGTTGGCCCGCACCGAAGGGGGCAAGCCCGAGCTGCTCGGAGACCTCTTCGTGGGGCCCGCGTCGGGAGGGGCCGGCGAGAAGGTGGGCACCCGGGTGCAGGAATTCTCGTTCTCGCCCGACTCGGCGGCGGTGGCCTACCTCGAGCTGTACGACATCTCGGCACGGGCGGGCGTGCTGGGCGTGGCGACGGCGTCGGGCTGGAAGGGCAAGCGCGTCGGCGAGCGCTGCCCGAACTACACCTGGGGCGCCGACGGCCGGTTCGTCGCCTTCTTGTCGCGCTTCGTCAAGCCCATCTACTCGGTCGACCTGATGCTGTACCCGGTCGGAGATGACGCGTCCTTCAAGGTGAACACCGGCGTCTTCGGGTACAGCTTCGGCGCGAAGAACGCCTACCTGTTGTTCCGCACCACCTGCATTCGCGAGGGCCGGGCCTGCGATCTGTACCAGGTCGACCTCGCCCAGCCGAAGGCCCCCCCGGTGAGGATTGTCGAGGGAATCTACAGTTGGAAGACGTCCGAGCAGGGAGACCGGGTACTTGTCTCCTACGCCCGCACCCAGGGTGATACCTACGACGCGGCCGTCTACAACGTGAAGACGAAGGAACGGAAGACGCTCGAGCAGCTCATCCACCTGCCGGCGCTCTTCCTCGACGGCGCCGGTACCAAGGTGGCCTACGTGGTGGCCGACCGGGCTCGGGCCGGCGTCTACGTGGCCGATCGGGTGCCCTAACCGCAACTCGGGTTGCGGGCAACCCTACCGGCGTTTAGTAGAACACACTCGAGTTCTCCCCAGAGGAGGGGCCCCGCAGATGCTCCGTCATTCCGCCGACTGGCGCTCCGTCCTGTACCTGGGGGTCGTCACCAGCCTGGGCACCGTCCAGTGGAACCTGGGCGCGTGGAACCCGGCCCTCTACGCCCCCTACCTGGGGCTGTTCGTCGCCGTGGCCGTCATCAGCCACAACCACAACCACGTGTCGATGTGGCGGTCGCGGACGCTGAACCTGATCACCAATTACGTCATCTCGATTCACTACGGCCACCCGGCCATCGCCTGGGTGCCGACCCATAACCAGAACCACCACAAGTTCAACAACCGCGAGGGCGACACGGGCCGCTCACCGGCCGTCTTTCGAAAGAACCACCTCCTGGCGCTGCTCATCTACCCGACGGTGACGGGCATCCGGCAGCAGGCGGACGTCTCGCGGTTCTTCAGGGACTTATGGGCGCGCGACCGGCGCGGCTTTTTCGCCGCGGCCAGCGAGTACGTCGTCTTCTTCGGCTTCCTGGCTGCGGTGCTCTGGCTCGACTGGCGCCGCGCGCTCGTCCTGTACGTGCTGCCTCAGCAGTTCGCGCTCTTCATGATTCAGGTGTTCAACTACGTGCAGCACGTCGAGGCCGACGCCGAGAGCGCTTGGAACCACTCGCGCAACTTCGAGTCTCCGATGCTGAACGCGCTCCTGTTCAACAACGGCTACCACACCGTGCACCACCTGAAGCCGGGGCTTCACTGGTCTCTGACGCCCGCGCTCCACGCCGAGCACGCGCCCAAAATCCACTCCGAGCTTCGGGTGAGAAGCTGGTGGGGCTACATGGCGTGGACGTTCCTCCTGCGCCCGCTGGTGCCGGGAGCCCAGGCGCCGTCGCTCGCCGAGGCCAGCTCGAAGGTGGACGCCTCGCTGGCCGCGTAGCCTAATAGCGGCCGTGCCTTCGCCGCTCGTGGCCCGCTTCCAGGACTTCCTCGACCGCTCGAAGGGAGCGTCGCCCCACACGATCCGGGCCTACCTTGCCGATCTCCGCGAGCTCGAGGCCTACTTGGAGCAGCAAGGGGTGGACCTGACCGGCGCCACCCACGCGCATCTGAGGGGCCACCTGGGAGTGCTGGCGGTGGACCGCGCCGCCAGCAGCCGCGCCCGGAAGCTGGCCAGCCTGAAGGCCTTCTACAAGTTCCTCACCCGGTCCGGCGTGTTGGCGGTGAACCCCGCAGCGCGCGTCAAGACGCCGAAGCTGCCGGCGCGGTTGCCGAAGGTGCTGCCCGTCGACGAGGTCTTCGCCCTGCTCTCGGCCCCGCCCGAGGACACCGTGCTCGGCCTGCGCGACCGGGCCATCCTCGAGGTGCTGTACGGCGGCGGACTGCGTGTGGCCGAGCTGTGCGGGCTGGCGGTGGGTGACCTCGACCGGGCCGGCCGGGTGGTGCGCGTGCTGGGCAAGGGGTCGAAGGAAAGGCTGTGCCCGCTGAACGCCCAGGCCCTCGCCGCCGTGGACCGGTACCTGGACCGCCGACCCTCGCTGGCCGAGAAGCCGGGGGCGGCACCCGAGGCGCTCTTCCTCAATCACCGGGGCGGCCGGCTGACGGCGCGGTCCATTGCCCGCCACCTCGACCGGTACGTCATTCAACTCGCGCTGGCCCGAAAGGTGAGCCCCCACGCCCTGCGTCACTCCTTCGCCACCCACCTGCTGGGCGGGGGCGCCGACGTGCGCAGCATTCAAGAGCTGCTCGGCCACGCGAGCCTGTCGACCACCCAGCGGTACACCCACGTGAGCTGGGAGAGCCTCCAGGCCGTCTACGACAAGGCCCACCCTCGGGCATAGAGTGGGCCGTCGCGGCGGCAGCGGTTACTTGGTCTGCACCGGGGCGATGGCGGCGACGATGCCGTGGTCCGTCACCTGCACCACCGCGCTCTTCGCCCCCTTCGAGTCGTTGCGCACGTAGGGGCCGGCCGAGTCGATGTCGATGATCTCGAACTCGCCCGCGCGGGTGTTGCGCGAGAGCCCGCACTCGATCAGCCCCTGGGCCAGGACCGCGAAGCTGCGCGCCGAGTTCGATCGCTTCAGCTTCGAGTCGCGGGTGATGTCGTCGCAGCCTCGAATCTCCTGGTAATCGGTGAAGCTGACCCGGGCGAAGGTGCCCGCCTTGGGCCCGGTCGCGAAGCGCAAGAGCATCGCCCCGTCGTCGTCCGGGCCCACTGCGCGCAAGAGCTCTCCGTCCGCGGTTCGCAGGTTGCGGCCCGTCTCGGCGGGGCAAGTGACTCCGCCCGTCTGCAACAGCCCGAACGGGTAGGCGCCGTTGGCGAAGCCGGACAGCCGCGTCCACTCGCTCAGCGAGAAGCCCGAGCAGGTGCGGTTGACGGCCGCGCCCGGTTCACCGATGGCCACCGCGCCGTCGGCCCCGACGGTGATCGGCTGGCCGAGGAAGAAGGCCAGGGCGACGACCGCCTGCTCCGCGGTCGCGGTCGAGAGCACCGCGGCGAGCGTTTCCTGGTCGTACGGCGCCGCCACCACCACCGGGCGCCGCAAGCTGAGCGAGAGCTGCCGGGCGAGCGAGCCTGCCGTGATCTCCTTCTCCCAGAGCGAGGTGATGCGGGGCCCGCTGCCAAGGTCGACCCGGGCCAGCGCCTTGGCCGGCGGCACCTTGCCCAGGAAGACGAAGTCCTCGCGCCGCGACACGTGCTCCTGCACCTGGGCCAAGAGGTCGCGGGCGAGCGCCTCTTTGTCCTTGGACGGGAAGGTGCCCTTCACCCGGCCCGACAGGGCAGAGGCGTAGAGGTTGAGCCCGGCGTTCCGGGCCAAGAGCATCACCGCGTCGCCCGTGGGAGCGTCGAGCGTCAACGTCTCGACAGGCGCGGCGGCCAGCAGAGTCACTGCGAGAGTGCCGATCATGGAGGCGCAGCCTACCTGACGGGCGGGCCGGCTATCGATGGAATCGGCCGACCTTCCTTGTTAAAGGCGTCTGATGTTCCATGGAACCACCATCGTCTGTGTGCGGCGCGACGGCCAGGTCGTCTTGGCCGGCGACGGGCAGGTGACGCTCGACAAGACGGTGATGAAGGCAACCGCGCGAAAGGTGCG
>JAHFDQ010000007.1:0-1274 GCA_023248915.1 Archangiaceae bacterium
CTGGGCCTAAAGACGGCGATCGTCGAAAAGGACAAGCGCCTGGGGGGAACCTGCCTGCACCGGGGTTGCATTCCCACCAAGTCGCTCCTGTGGACGGCCGAGCTGTGGACGCACCTGAAGCACGCGGCCGAGTTTGGCATCGACGTGAATGAGCCGGTGCTCAACTGGGCCCAGGCGTTGAAGCACAAGGAGAAGATCGTCACCAAGGGCGCCAATGGCGTCGACTTCCTGATGAAGAAGAACAAGGTGACCGTGGTGAAGGGCCACGGGCGGCTTGCCGGCAAAGGGCGGGTCGAGGTGTCGGGCGAGGGGGTGGCGGTGCTCGAGACGAAAAACGTGGTGCTGGCCACCGGCTCGGTGCCTAAGGCGCTCCCGGGCGTCGCCGTCGACCACGAGCGCATCTTGAGCTCGGACTCGGTGTTCGGGCTGGCTCAGCCGCCGAAGAGCCTGATCGTCCTCGGAGCCGGCGCGGTGGGCGTCGAATTCGCGTCGGTGTTCAACCACCTGGGCACCGAGACGACAATTGTCGAATATCTGCCACATCTGCTCCCGATCGAGGACGAAGACGTCTCGAAAGAGCTCGAGAAGCTGTTCCGGCGCCGCGGCATCACCCAGTTGCTGGGCGCGAAGGTCGAGAAGGCCGAGCGGTCGGGCAAGGGCGTGAAGGTGATGGTCCAGGTGGACGGCAAGCCCGAGGTGCTCGAGGCCGAACAGGTGCTGTCGGCGGTCGGCCGGAGTCCGGTGACGGCCGATCTGGGGCTGGAAAAGACGCAGGTGGTGCTCGAGCGCGGCTTCGTCAAGGTCGACGCCTTCATGCGCACCGGCGAGCCGAACGTGTACGCCATCGGCGACATCGTCCCCACCCCGATGCTGGCGCACGTGGCCTCGGCCGAGGGAATTCTGGCGGTCGAGCACATCGCGGGGAAGAACCCCAAGCCGGTCAACTACGACCGGGTGCCTTCCGCGACCTACTGCTACCCGGAAGTCGCCTCGGTCGGCCTGACCGAGAAGAAGGCCCGCGAGAAGGGCCACGACGTGAAGGTGGGCGTCTTCCCGTTCAGCGCCAACAACAAGGCGGCGATCGCCGAGGCCGGCGTGGGCCTGACGAAGATCGTCTCGGACAAGAAGTTCGACGAGGTGCTGGGCGTGCACATCATCGGCCCGCACGCGACCGAGCTGTTGGCGGAAGCCTGCGTGGGGCTGCAGCTCGAGACGACGACCGAGGACTTGGCCCACACCATGCACGCGCACCCGACGCTCTCCGAAAGCCTGCG
>JAHFDQ010000007.1:1284-8431 GCA_023248915.1 Archangiaceae bacterium
CCGCCGAGGCGACGCTGGGGCACGCCATCCACATCTGAAGGCATTGCCGTTCAGCCCGAGCGGAGTCGAGGGCGTCCCGTGCCGAGCGCAGCGTTTCGTCGGCGGCGGGGCACGCCATCAAGATCTGACCGCTCTGCCGTTCGGCCCGAGCGGAGTCGAGGGCGGCCTCAGCGGGGCACGACGCTTCCGAGGCCTCGCTCGACCACGTCTCATCTTGCGATCTCGCGCGTGGCGGGCAGCGCGGCGCGGCGGAGCGCCCTCCCGACCCGACGATTTGCGCGTGGCGGGCGGCCCAGCGCCGTGGAGCCCACTCCCCCGACGGACGTTTCCGCGTGGCGGGCGGCTCCACGCTGTGAAAGAAGACGGCGGTGCGCCTCGGCGTCATCGACTGGGTCATCATCGGCGCCTACTTCGTGCTGTCGGCGGGGGTGGGCGCCGTCTTCGCGCGTCGCGCAGGCAAGAGCTCGGTCGAGTTCTTCACCGCCGGCCGCGCGCTGCCCTGGTGGCTGGCGGGCACCTCGATGGTGGCCACCACCTTCGCCGCGGACACGCCGCTGGCGGTGACGGGCCTGGTCGCGGCCCACGGCGTCGCCGGCAACTGGGTGTGGTGGAACATGGTGGCGGGCGGAATTCTCACCGTCTTCTTCTACGCGCGGCTCTGGAGAAGGGCCGAGGTGCAGACCGACGCCGAGCTGACCGAGCTGCGCTACAGCGGGCGGCCGGCGGCGATCTTGCGCGGCTTCCGGGCCGTCTACCTCGCCGTGCCCATCAACCTCATCATCATGGGGTGGGTGAATCTGGCGATGGTGAAGATCCTCGGCATCACGCTGGGCATCGCCCCCTTCGGCGCGATGGTGCTCTTGTTCGCGGTCACCTTCGGCTACTCGCTGCTGTCGGGCCTGTGGGGCGTGGTGGTCACCGACTTCCTCCAGTTCATCATCGCGATGGCCGGCTGCATCGTGCTGGCGTTCTACGCGGTCGACGCGGTGGGCGGAATCGACGCGCTCCTCGCCCGGCTGCCCGAGCGCTACGGGTCTACCGAGGCGGCGGTGTCGCTGTGGCCGGGCGCCGGTTCCTCGTGGATGCCGCTCACCACGCTCTTGTCGTACCTGGCGGTGCAGTGGTGGGCGGCCTGGTACCCGGGCGCCGAGCCGGGCGGCGGCGGGTACATCGCCCAGCGCATCTTCTCCTCGCGCACCGAGCGGGACGGCCAGCTCGCGACGCTCTGGTTCAACGTCGCCCATTACGCGGTCAGGCCCTGGCCGTGGATTGTCACCGCCCTGTGCGCCGCGGTGCTCTACCCCGGGCTCGCCGACCCGGGCACCGGCTACGTGCGCGCGGTGGTCGATCTGCTGCCGCCCGGCGTGCGCGGCCTGATGCTGGCGTCGTTCGCGGCCGCGTACATGTCCACCATCTCGACCCAGCTCAACTGGGGCGCGTCGTACCTGGTCAACGACGTGTACGTCCGCTTCCTCCGACCGGGCGCGGACCAGCGCCAGGTCGTCCGGGTGTCGCGGGCCGCCACCGCGCTGTTGTTCGTCGCGTCGGCCGGGTCGACCTGGGTGCTCGGCCGCCTGGGGTCGATCGAGGGCGCCTGGCGGCTGCTCATCGCGCTGGGGGCCGGCACCGGCGCGGTGTACCTCTTGCGGTGGTTCTGGTGGAGAGTCAACGCCTGGTCCGAGGTGAGCGCGATGGCGGCCTCGCTGGTGACGTTCACGGTGCTGACCTCGACCGGCCTGTTCGACCCGGCCGACCCGCTCGGCAGCTCTCAGTTGATGCTGGTGACCTGCGGAGTGACGACCGTCGTCTGGGTGGCCGTCACCTTCCTGACGGCTCCCACCGACCGCCGCACGCTCGAGGCGTTCTACCGGAAGGTGAGGCCGGGTGGCCCCGGGTGGCGTCGGGTGGCGGTCGAAGCGGGGCTGCCGGTCGACCCGATCGCCGGAGGGCCCCTGTCGTGGGTGAACTGGGTGGCCGGGGTGGTCGCCGTGTACGGGGCGCTCTTCGGCGTGGGCAAGCTGATTCTTGGTCCGAGGCTCGAGGCGGTCTGGTACCTCGGAGCGGGCGCCGTGGCCTTTGCCCTCATCGCGCGCAACCTGAGCTCCAGGGGTTCAACAGAGCAGCGGGCAGAGTGATGGTAAGGCCCGAGGGGGTTTGTTATTCGGCTCGGCGATGACTCCCGAGCCCATTCCATTCTTCGCCCGCCTTTGGCTGGCGTTCGCCTGCTTCTTCCGGATGCTGTTCGACCCCGCGCTCGCCGGCCGGGTTCAGCCGGTGCTCGCCGCGGGAGCCCCAGCGGCGCCTGTTCCCAAAGCGCCGGCCGCCCCGGCCATCGAGCCACCCGAGCGGTCTCACGCTTCGGGGCTCTTCGTGCTGTCGATGCTGCAGCGCGAGGGCCGCCTGCTCGACTTCCTTCAGGAAGACATCACCTCTCACCCGGACGAGGCGGTGGGCGCCGCCGCGCGGGTAGTGCATGAGGGCTGCCGGCGGGTGGTGCACGACTACCTTTCCATCGAGCCGGTGGTGGGCGACGCCGAGGGCGCGTCGATCACCGTCCCCGCCGACTTCGACGCGCGCCGCATTCGCCTGACCGGCAACGTCGCGGGCCAGCCGCCGTTCCACGGCAGCGTGAAGCACCACGGCTGGGTGACGAAGTCCGTGCGGTTGCCGCCGGTGCCCGTCTCGGGCGACCCGCTGGTGCTGGCCCCCGCCGAAGTCGAGCTGACCTGATGGCGACCCCGGGCCCCTCCTACGCGGTCGGCATCGACCTGGGCACGACGCACTCGGCGCTCTCGTACCTTCGCCTCGCCGACGAGCGCCCGCGCGGAGCGGCCCAGCCGGTCTTGCCGGTGCCGCAGCTGACGGGCGTCGGCACCGTCGAGGACCGGCTGCTGCTGCCGTCCTTCCTGTACCTGCCGGGAGAGCGAGAGTTTCCTCCGGCGAGCCTCGCGCTGCCCTGGGACAAGGACTCGCGTGAAATAGTCGGCGAGCTGGCGCGGTCGCACGGAGCCAAGGTGCCCACCCGCCTGGTGGCGTCGGCGAAGAGCTGGCTGTGCCACCCGGGCGTAGACCGGCGCTCGCCGCTGTTGCCCTGGCAGGCGCCGCCCGAAGTCCAGCGCGTCTCGCCGCTCGACGCTTCGGCCAGGTACCTGAAACACCTGGCGGATGCCTTCGATCGAGCGTTGGGAGCCGGCGCGGCGGCCAAGGCACTGGCCCGGCAGGACGTGGTGCTGGCCGTGCCCGCCTCGTTCGACGCCGCCGCGCGAGAGCTGACCCTCGAGGCCGCCCAGCGCGCCGGGCTCCCCGAAGTCGTGCTGCTGGAAGAGCCGCAGGCCGCGCTCTACGCCTGGCTCGAGGCGGCGGGCGAGGGCTTCCGCAAACAGGTGAAGGTGGGCGACGTCATTCTCGTGGTGGACGTCGGCGGCGGCACGTCGGACTTCTCGCTGATCTCCGTGCTCGAGCGCGAGGGCGAGCTCGAGCTTCAGCGGCTCGCGGTGGGCGATCACATTCTCCTCGGCGGCGACAACATGGACCTGGCGCTCGCGCACGCGCTCGGGCGCAAGCTCGAGGGCGAAGGCCGAAAGCTCGACGCCTGGCAGCTCCAGTCGCTCACCTTCGCGTGCCGGGTCGCGAAGGAGAAGCTGTTCTCCTCGCCCAAGCTGGGAAAAGCCCCCATCTCGTTGGCTTCGCGCGGCTCGTCGCTCATCGGCGGAACCGTGAAGACCGAGCTGTTGCGCGACGAGCTCGAGAACCTGCTCGTCGAGGGCTTCTTTCCGAAGAGCGCGCTGACCGAGCTGCCGCGCACCGCCCGCCACACCGGGCTGACGCAGCTCGCGCTGCCGTACGCGCAGGACGCCGCCGTCACCCGGCACCTGGCGGCCTTCCTGACCCGGCAGGCGCGAGCCCTGGCCTCGAACGAGGCGTCGCTGCGCGTCGGAGGCAAGGCCTTCGTCCACCCGACGGCGGTGCTGTTCAACGGCGGCGTCTTCAAGGCCGACCCGCTGCGGGCCCGGGTGCTCGGCGTGCTGAACGGCTGGTTGGCCTCGGAGGGCGCGGCGCCGGTGCGCGAGCTCGAGGGCGCCGAGCTGGACCTCGCGGTGGCGCGCGGCGCCGCCTACTACGGCTGGGTGCGGCGGGGGAACGGGCTGCGAATCCGCGGCGGCACGGCGCGCGCCTACTACGTGGGCGTGGAAGCGGCGGCGCCGGCGGTGCCGGGCGTCGAGCCCCCGGTGCGCGCCCTGTGCGTCGCTCCCTTCGGCATGGAAGAGGGCACCCAGGCCGACGTGCCTCCGCAGGACTTCGGGCTGGTGGTGGGAGAACCCACCACGTTCCGCTTCTTCGCTTCGTCCACCCGAAGGTCCGACAAGGTCGGCGACTTCGTGGACCGGGCGACCGAACGGGACGACCTGGAAGAGCTGGCCCCGCTCGAGCGGGCGCTCACCTCGGGCGAGGCCGCCTCGGGCCTGCTGGTGCCGGTCAACCTGCAGGCGGCGGTCACCGAAGTGGGGTCGCTCGAGCTGCGCTGCCTCGAGAAGGGCGGCAAGGGCCGCTGGAAGCTCGAGCTGAACGTCCGGATGAAGGAGTGACGGCGACCTACATCGTCGGCATCGACCTGGGCACCACCAACTCGGCGCTCGCGGCGGTCGAGCTGGCGAAGGGCCCGGGGGCGCCGGTCGAGACTATTCCCGTGCTCCAGCTGGTGCGCCCGGGCGAGGCGGCCGACCGGCCCCTCCTGCCGTCCTGCCTCTACCTGGCCGGGCCCGAGCTGCCGGCGGCCGCGCTGAAGCTGCCGTGGGAAACGCGCGCCGGAACAGTCGTCGGCGAGCTCGCGCGCTGGCAGGGGGCGAAGGTGCCCGGCAGGTTGGTGGCTTCGGCCAAGAGCTGGCTCGCCCATTCGAGGGTCGACCGCCAGGCGCCGATTCTGCCCTGGGGGGCCCCGGCCGACGTGCCGAGGGTGTCGCCGGTCGAGGCGTCGGCGCGGGTGCTGGAACACCTGGCCCGCGCGTGGGAACGGCTTCACCCCGACGCGCCACTGGCGGACCAAGAGGTGGTGGTGACCGTGCCGGCCTCGTTCGACGAGGTGGCGCGCGCCCTCACCGTCGGCGCCGCGAGGAGCGCAGGGCTCGTGCACTTTCTGCTGCTCGAGGAACCGCTCGCGGCCTTCTACGACTTCACCGCGCGGCACCGCGCCGACCTGGCGGGCGCGCTGGGCGGTGCGCGGCTGGTGCTGGTGG
Source organism: Archangiaceae bacterium (assembly GCA_023248915.1). GTDB lineage: Bacteria > Myxococcota > Myxococcia > Myxococcales > Myxococcaceae > JAHFDQ01. The sequence continues at coordinate 6,519 of JAHFDQ010000007.1, forward strand.
TGGACGTGGGCGGCGGTACTACCGACTTCACCCTGGTACAGGCCGAGGCGCTGCCCGAAGGGCCGGCGCTCCGCCGCATCGCGGTGGGGGATCACCTGATGCTCGGCGGCGACAACATGGACGCCGCCCTGGCCCACCTGCTCGAGGGCCGCCTCGCCGCCTCGGGCCGGCTGTCGGCCGAAGCCTGGGCGCAGCTCGTGCACTCCGCGCGCGCGGCGAAGGAGGCACTGCTCGCGGCGAAGCCGGCAGACAGCTACCGGGTGGCGATCGCCGGCGGCGGGAGCAGGCTGGTGGGAGGAGCCCTCACCGCCGAGGTGTCGCGCGCGGACGTCGAAGCGGCCCTGCTGGACGGCTTCCTGCCGGCCGTCGGCCCGGACGACATCCCCAGGCAGGCGGCGAAGGTGGGTCTGCAGGAGCTGGGGTTGCCGTACGCAGCCGACCCGGCGGTGACGCGGCACCTGGTGGCGTTCCTCCGGCAGCACGCGGCCGCGGGCTGGAAGGCGCTGGGGCGCGCGGGCGAGCCCGGGCTGCCCCGGCCCGACGCGCTGCTGCTGAACGGGGGCGTGTTCAACTCGCCGAAGATCGCCGCCCGCCTGGTCGAGACCGTCTCGAAGCTGTGGCCGGGAACGGGTGCGCTTCGGGTGCTGGAGCACGGGTCGCTCGAGCTGTCGGTGGCGCGCGGCGCCGCGTACTATGGGCTCGCCCGGCGCGGGCTGGGCCGGAAGATCGGCGGTGGGGCGGCGCGGGCCTACTACGTGGGGGTGGGGGGCGAGGGCGCCGGCAAGGCCGTCTGCCTCATTCCGCGGGGCTTCGAGGAGGGAGAGACGGTGGTGCTCACCGGCCGGAGCTTCTCGCTCTCGCTGGGTCGGCCCGTGCAGTTCCAGCTCTTCTCGACCAGCGACGACCGCCTCGACAAGCCCGGAGACCTGGTCGAGCTAACCGAGGCCCAGAAGCCCCTTCCGCCGATTCACACGGTGTTGATCGGCGCCACGCAGGGGCCGCTGCCGGTGCACCTGCGCGCGGCCCTCACCGAGATCGGCACGCTCGAGCTCTCGTGCGAGTCGGAGGCTTCCACCGAGCGGTGGCGGCTGGAGTTCGAGCTGCGCGGCGAGAGACCTGCCGGAGCGCTGGTCGTCACCGAGGCGATGTCCGGAGCGCCGGCCCGCTTCGCCGAAGCGGTCGAGGCGGTGCAGAGAGTCTTCGGCAACAAGCCGATGCCGGTCGCGCCTAGAGACGTCAAGCAACTGACGCGCGAGCTCGAGAGGATTTTGGGCCCGCGCGACGCCTGGCGCTTGCCCATTCTGCGCGAGCTGTGGAGCGCGCTGTTCGCCGGCGCGGCCAAGCGGCGCCGCTCGGCCGATCACGAGCGCGTTTTCTACCAGCTCGCCGGTTTCTGCCTGCGCCCCGGCGCGGGCTACCCGCTCGACGCCTGGCGGTGCGCCCAGACGTTCGGTCTCTTCGCCGACAAGGTGCAGTACCAGCGCGAGGTTCCGGTCTGGAGCGAGTTCTGGGTGACGTGGCGGCGGCTGGCGGGAGGCCTGGACGAGGCCGCCCAGCGGGAGATCTACGCCTACCTTCGAGGGCCCCTGGAGCGGCGCCTGGCGCCAGAAGGGTTCGGCGGCAAGGAGAAAGTGAAAGGGGTTCAGCCCGAAGGGCTGGACGAGATGGTCCGGGCGGCCGCTTCGTTCGAGAGCCTCGACGCGTCGGACAAGTGCGAGCTCGGACGCTGGGTGGCGAGGCGCCTTGAGGCGGCGCCAGCGGGGGGAGGCCCCTGGGCCTGGGTGCTGGGCCGGCTGGGCGCGAGGGCTCCGTTCTACGGCAGCGCGCACCTGGTGGTGCCGCCCGAGACCGCGACCGAGTGGCTCGAGCTGCTCTTGCGGCTCGGGCTCGACCGGATCGACGGGGCGTCGTTC
>JAHFDQ010000007.1:8441-30771 GCA_023248915.1 Archangiaceae bacterium
ATCGCGCGCCGCACCGGCGACCGGGCGAGGGACGTGGACGAGGCGCTCCGGACCCGCGTGCTGGGTGCGCTGCACGGGGCAAAGGCCCCCGAGCGGTGGTGGCGGATGGTGGCCGAGGTCGCCGCACTGGAGGCCGCGGACGAAGCGCGCGCCCTGGGGGACTCGCTGCCCGCAGGGCTGTCGCTCTAAGTCGCCCAATCGAGTGGGGAAACGACCGGATTAGACCCCGTGGAATCCCCACTCGATTTCGGGGCGGGTGGTCCAGGCGCAACCTCCCGGCGATTCGCCCCCCGCGCCCCCTTCTTCTGCCGCTCCGGCAGGTCGAGTCGGGAAATGACCGCATTAGACAACGTGGAATCCCCACTCGATTTCGGAATGGGCCATTCGCCCGCTCGCAACTCCCTGGTTCGGCTCGCGATCCGACTTGCTTTGGAGGGGGAGGGACCTTACATCCCCCCGTAACCATGGCGACTCCCGACCGATTTTCCGCTCGCCAGGTGGGCGACAAGGGCCGGAAGCCGGACTGGCTGAAGGTTCGCCTGCCTTCGGGGCCGGGGTACGAGCGGGTGCTCGACATCGTCCGGCGCACCAAGCTGGCGACGGTCTGCGAGCAGGCGCGCTGCCCCAACCTGGGCGAGTGCTGGGCTGGGGGGACGGCCACCGTCATGCTGATGGGCGAGGTCTGCACCCGCGCCTGCCGCTTCTGCCACGTGAAGGTGGGCTCGCCGCCGCCGCTCGACGCGCACGAGCCCGAGCACCTGGCGACCGCGGTGCGCGAGCTGGGGCTCGCCTACATCGTGGTGACGTCCGTGAATCGGGACGATCTGCCCGACGGCGGCGCACGCCACTTCGCCGCGGCGATCACCGCGCTCAGGCGCGAGAGCCCCGACACCCTGGTCGAGGTGCTCATTCCCGACCTGCAAGGCGCCGAGCGCGACCTGGCGACGGTGGCCAGCGCCCGGCCTCACGTCATCGCCCACAACATCGAGACGGTCGAGCGGCTGACCCCGAGCGTGCGCGACCGCCGCGCCTCGTACCGCCAGAGCCTCGGCGTGCTCGAAGTGCTCAAGGCGCGCCCCGAGCATCCCTACACCAAGAGCTCGATCATGGTGGGCCTGGGCGAGACCGACTCGGAGATCGAGCGCACCTGCCGCGACCTGCGCGCCGCGGGCGTCGATGTGCTGACCTTCGGCCAGTATCTGCAACCCTCGCAGTTCCACCTGCGGGTCGAGCGCTTCGTCAGCCCCGAGAAGTTCGCCGAGTACCAAGAGAAGGCCGAGGCGATGGGCTTCTTGTACGTGGCCGCGGGGCCGCTGGTGCGCTCGAGCTACCGCGCCGCCGAGTTCTTCCTTCGCGGCCTGATGCAGCGCGAACGGCGGGTTTGACGTGCCCACCCTGAACCTGGTCCAGGCGGTGAACGACGCCTTGCGCATCGAGATGCGCCGCGACCCCAGCGTGGTGGTGCTCGGGGAAGACGTCGGCAAGTTCGGCGGCGTGTTCCGCGCGACCTCGGGCCTGTTAGAAGAGTTTGGCGCCGACCGGGTCATCGACACGCCGCTGGCCGAGGGCGGCATCATCGGAGCGGCCATCGGCATGGCGATGTACGGCCTTCGGCCGGTGCCCGAGATTCAGTTTTCGGACTTCATCTTCCCGGCGTTCGATCAACTGGTGAACGAATTGGCCAAGCTGCGCTACCGGTCGGGCGGCCAGTACGCCGCGCCGCTGGTGGTGCGCACGCCGTTCGGCGGCGGCATTCGCGGCGGGCTGTACCACTCGCAGAGCCCCGAGGCGCTCTTCATCCACGTCGCCGGGCTGAAGGTAGTGGCTCCGTCGAACCCCTACGACGCCAAGGGGCTGTTGCTCGCGGCGCTGCGCCAGCCCGACCCGGTGCTGTTCTTCGAGCCCAAGCGCGTCTACCGGGCGGCGAAGGGCGAGGTGCCCGAGGGCGACTACGAGGTCGAGCTGTCCCGCGCCCGGGTCATGCGCGAGGGCGCCGACGTGACGGTGATCTCGTGGGGCGCGATGGTGCACGAGGCCGAGGCCGCCGTCCTCTTGGCGGCCGAAGCCGGCATCGACTGCGAGCTCATCGACCTCCGGACGCTCTGGCCGCTCGACATCGACTGCGTCACACAGAGCGCGCGGAAGACCGGCCGGGTGGCGGTGGTGCACGAGGCCGCGCGCACCTGCGGGCTCGGCGCCGAGATCGCCGCGCTCGTCCAGGAACGCTGCTTCGTTCACCTGGAGGCCCCGGTGAAGCGGGTCACGGGTTGGGACACGCCGTTCCCGTACGCGCTCGAGGACGACTATCTTCCGCGCGCTCCGAGGATCTTGAGGGGCATCGAAGAGACTGCAGGGTTCATCGCTTAGGGAGGCGAACGTGGCGACCTACGAGTTCAAGCTGCCCGACGTCGGCGAAGGCGTGGTCGAGGGCGAGATCGTCAAGTGGCTGGTCAAGGAAGGCGACGCGGTGGCCGAAGACCAGCCGCTGGTCGAGGTGATGACCGACAAGGCGACGGTGACGATTCCCAGCCCGAAGCGGGGCAGGGTGGTGAAGACGCACGGCGCGGTGGGAGACATCGCCAAGGTGCACTCGACGCTCGTCACCCTCGAGCTCGACTCCGCAGGGGTTCCCGCGACCAGGCGGTCCGAGGCGCAGCCCGCGGCGCATGCCACGCAGTCTCGCTCGGCCGCCTCGCCTGCGGCGCCAATGCGGGTCGATGCGGCCGCGCCTCCCAACGGAGGGGGGCAATCGGGGTCGGCTTCCGGTCGGGCGCCGTCGGGCGGCGCCGGCGCTGCCGGCGAGCGCGTGCTGGCGACTCCCGTGACGCGACGGATGGCGCGCGAGGCGGGCCTCGACCTCGCAGAGGTGCCGGGTTCCGGGCCGCAGGGCAGGGTGACCAAGGCTGACGTTCAGGCGGCGCTCGGCGGAGGCGCGGGCGCGGTCGCCACCGGCGCGGTCGCGGCGGCTCCCGGGTTCGCCGCGCAACGGCTGCCGGCCCTGCCGCCGCTCGTCCCGGCCGCCCTGGACCGCAGGGTGCCGCTGCGCGGCCTTCGCCGGCGGATCGCCGAGAAGATGGTCCGGTCGAAGTTCACCGCGCCGCACTTCACCTTCGTCGAAGAGCTCGACGCGACCGAGCTGGTGGCCCTGCGCGAGCGCATGAATGCCGCGCTGGCGGCCAACGGCGAGACCGAGAAGCTCACCTACCTGCCCTTCATCTGCAAGGCGCTGGTCCAGGCCATGAAGAAGCTGCCGACGCTCAACTCGAACTTCGATGAGGCGACGCAGGAGCTGATCATCAAGGCCGCCTACAACTTCGGCATCGCGGTCGCGACCGAGGAAGGGTTGACGGTGGCGGTCGTCCACGACGTGGACAAGCTGACCCTGCGCCAGTTGAACGGCGAGATCGCCCGGCTGGGGGCCGAGGCGCGCGAGAAGAAGCTGAAGCTCGAGGACTTGACCGGAGGCACCTTCACCATCACCTCGCTGGGCCAGACCGGCGGGCTGTTGGCGACGCCGATCATCAACCACCCCGAGGTCGCCATTCTCGGCGTGCACCGCATTCGCAAGGCGCCGGTGGTGCGGGACGACCAGATCGTCATCCGGCAGATGACCAACCTGGCGCTCTCGTTCGACCACCGGGTGATCGACGGCAACGTCGGCGCCGATTTCACCTATGCGGTCATCCGCGCGCTCGAGCACCCCGAAGGCCTGTTCCTCGAGTTGGCCTGACGTGGCTCGGTCGGCCAAAGACGCCCGGCTGGCCCAGCCGAGTGGGCGCGCGCGGAAGCCCGACGCCAAGGCACCGGACGCGCCGGCGCGCCTGTCTCCGGGCGACGCGCTCGAGATCTACCGGGCGATGCTGCTCATCCGCACGCTCGACGGCCGCATGATGACGCTGCAACGCCAGGGGCGCATCGGCTTCTACGGAGCCTGCACCGGCCAGGAAGCGGCGGTGGTCGCCTCGGCCTACGCGCTTCGGAAGACGGACTGGATCTTCCCCGCGCTGCGCGAGGGGGCGGCGATGCTGCTCCGCGGCTTTCCCCTCGTGCCCTACCTGGCCCAGGTGTTCGGCAACTCGGGCGACGTCACCAAGGCGCGGCAGATGCCGTCGCACCAGGCGGCGCGCGCGGTGAACCAGGTGAGCTGGGGCTCGTGCATCGGAACCCAGCTGCCGCAGGCGGTCGGCGCCGCCTGGGCCGCGAAGCTGAAGCATGACGACACCGTGGTGCTGGCTCACCTCGGCGACGGAGCCACCTCGTCAGCCGACTTCCACACCGCGATGAACTTTGCCGGCGTCTTCAGGGTGCCGGTCGTCTTCTTCTGCCAGAACAACCACTGGTCGATCTCGTTGCCGACCTCGAAGCAGTCGGCGAGCGAGTCAATCGCCATCAAGGCAGTGGCCTACGGCTTTCCGGGAGTGAAGGTCGACGGCAACGACGGCGAGGCGGTGTGGGCGGCCGTGTCGGCGGCGGTTGCGCGCGCGCGCGGCGGGGGTGGCCCGACGCTCGTCGAGGCTGAAACTTACCGCATGGGGGCGCACTCCTCGTCGGACGACCCGAGCAAGTACCGCGACCCGAAGGAGGTCGAGGCGTGGCGCGCGCGCGACCCGCTCGACCGACTGCGCGCCAGGCTCGTCCGGGAAGGCCACTGGGACGCCGGGAAGGACGCGGCGCTCTCGGCGCAACTGCTCGCCGAGGTGAATTCGGCGATCGCCGAGGCCGAGGCGTTGCCTCCTCCGCCGGTCGGCTCGCTCTTCGACGACGTCTATTGCGCCTTGCCGTGGCACCTCGAGGAACAGCGCCGCGAGCTGTTGGCCGGTCGCTAGGCCTGGGCGCGCGCGGCGAATCCGCTATGCTCCGCCGCCCATGTCCGACGACGTGCGCGAGTACCTGAAGGCGGCGCAGGCCGCCGAGCTTCGAGGGGACATCGGCCAGGCGGTCGACAACCTCAAGAAGGCGGCGACGCTCTACCGGCAAGCGAGCAAACCCGCGCGGGCGCTTCAGATGCTCCGCCACGCCCGCCGGCTCGACGTGAACCGCAAGGACGTGCAGGACGAGCTCGCCCGGTACGAGTGGGTACTCGAACGTCCCCGGGGCCAGGCCACGCCCGATGACGGCACCGACGAGGAGGACCGGGCGCTGGCGGCGCTCGACGCGGTGGGCGGCCCGGCGGCGGGGCCGGAGAGGAAGATGGTCGATCGAGGGCCCACGCGCGCCGACCCGGCGATTCCCGCCTGGTGCTCGTTCTGCTGCAAGCCGATGAAGGAGACCGGGGTGCTGGTGTCGGGCCCCGCCGGGGCCTTCATCTGCGCCGGCTGCCTCGCCGAGGGCCAACGGCTGCTCGGGGCTCCGGGCGCCGAGTTGAAGTCCTGGATTGACGGGGCGCCTCGTCCGGGCGGGCTCGGGGCGCGGACGCTCTCGGGCGGCCCGGCCGGGGCCGAGGCCCGCTTGACTGCTTCGGTCGACGGGCTCGGCGCGGTGGTTCGCATGGAGTCTGCCGGAGAATCACGCGCCGTCGCCGAGGCCGACGCGCAGCCAGCGGTAGATCGTACACGGCCTCTGGGGGAAGCAGGCTCGGTCGCCTCGGCCGGTGCGCGGCGCGAGTCGGGCCGCGATGGGGCCCCTGAGGATGGTCGTCCGGTCGCCCTGGCCGGGGCGCGGCGCGCGTCGGGCCGCGGCGAGTCCTCTGAGACCGGTCGTCCGATTGCCGTGGCCGGTACTCAGCGCGAGTCCGGCCGCGAAGATGCTTCGGGGGGAGCAGGCCCGGAGGCCGAGGCCGGGGCGCATCGCGAATCGGGCCGCGACGAGTCCTCCGAGGAAGGACGTCTGGTCGCCTCGGCCGGTACGCGGCGCGCAGCGGGCCGCGATGGGGCGCCGGGGGAAAGTCGCCCCTCAAGCTCGGCTGAGGCGTCGGCCATCGGATTCGTCGGGCAGCTCGAGGCGGTCGGAGTGCTGGACGCGGCGATGCGGCTCGACGCGCGCCTGGTATTGCTGCTCGGCCCCGAGGGGTGCGGCAAGACGACATACCTCCGCGATCTCGAGCGGCGTGGCCTGGGTTCCTACGTCACCGGCCCCGGCGAAGCGGCGACGGCTCCTGCCGGCCAGCGGCTGCTGGTCGATCTGGGCGCGCGGGGGCCCGGCGCGGCGGAACCTGAAGACCTGCAGTGGTTGGCCGAGTGGGTTCAGGGACAGGAATCGGCGCAGGTGCTGGTCGCCCTGCGCGGCCTCGCCCCCGAGGCCGAGCTGGCCCTCGTCGGCGCCGGCGTCTCTTTCCCGGTCTTCGGCACGCACGAGCTGGTCTCGGTGACCGGGGGACGGCTTCCCTCGTCGCTCGCGGCGCTGGTGCAGGTCACCGCGGTCTTCCGAGAACTCGACGACGGTGAGCTGATCGAGGTCGCCCGGAGGCTCACGGTGCGCCGCGCGGCCGACCTCGACCTCTCGGACGACGCCCTGTCGGCCCTGGCCGGCCAGGCGCGGCGCTCGGGTCGGGGCGGCGCCGAGCTCGAGGCTCTGGTCAACCGCATTCCAGCGGGCTCGTGGGGAGTCGGGGCGGCCGCTCCGAAGCCGAAGCGCGCTCGCCGGTCGAAGAAGCGCCCCGAACCGGCGGAGCCCTGACTCGTGCGCCCGCTCGAGGCCTGGCGGCTGGGCCGCGTCGAGTACGTGGACGGGCTGTCGACTCAGGCTTCGTTCGGCAGCGCTCTCGCGGAGGGGCTCGTCCCCGACTCGCTGCTGTTGCTCGAGCACCCTCCCGTCCTCACCCTGGGCCGTTCGGCGAAGCGCGAGAACATCGTCGCCAGTCCCGAGGCGCTCGCGGCCGAAGGGGTGGAAGTCTTCGACACCGACCGCGGCGGCGACGTCACCTACCACGGGCCGGGGCAGGTGGTCGGGTACCCCATCTTCGAGCTCCGGCACCGGCCCGACGTGCGCCGGTACATCCGCGACCTCGAGGAGTCCATCGTCCGCGCGCTGGCGCGGTTCGGCATCGTGGCGGCGCACATTCCGAAGTGGCCGGGGGTGTGGGTTCGGCCCGACGGCCCGAGGCCCGAGAAGATCGCCGCCATCGGAGTGCACATCGCCCGCTGGCGGACGCGCCACGGCTTCGCCCTCAACGTCTCGACCCAGCTCGCCCACTTCGGGCTGATAGTGCCCTGCGGAATTCGCGAGGGTGGAGTGACCTCGGTCGAGCGCGAGCTGGGGCGCCGCGTCGGATTGGCCGAGGCCGAGACGGCGCTGGCCGAGTCGGTGGCCGAGGTGTTCGGGTCAGCCCTGACTTGGCGAGCGCCCCAGGAGCGCACGGTGTCGGTGGTGGCGGTGCGCCGCACGGACGACGGGCCGAAGGTGCTGCTCTTGCACCGGGTCGCCGCGCGGGGCGGCTTCTGGCAGGTGGTGACCGGCAGAGTCGAAGAGGGCGAGGACGGGCCGGGAGCCGCGGCGCGCGAGCTCCGCGAGGAGTCGGGGCGAAGTCTTCCCGTCACCGGGCTTGGGTACCGGCACAGCTGCGCGCGCGAGGGCGAGGGGCTGCCGCGGGTGGTCGAGGAGGAGGCCTTCTTCGCTCGGTGGGACGGCGACCCGGCGGTCTGCCTCGACCCTCGAGAGCACGACGCGTTCGAGTGGGTACGTGCCGACGCGGTGCTCGAGCGGCTTCCGTATGAGGGGCTGAAGGTGGCCGTCAGGCTGGCGCTCGCGCGCGGCTGACCGGGAGTCTTGGGGCCGCCCTCGACTCCGCTCGGGCTTAGCGGCAAATTCCGCCGGGCTAGACGGCACTCTGGTCGAGTTGAACGGAAGCTGCCGAGGCGGCTCGGCTAGAGGGAGATCGGCTGGCGTTCGCGCGCCAGGACGGTGCGCGGCCTCACCTTGCGCACCACCCGCAGCAACCGCGCCAGGTCGGCGTCGGTGCGGGTCGGGTCGTGGTGAAACAGCGCCAGCATCTTCACGCCCGCCCGGTTGGCGGCTTCGACGGCACCCTGCCAGGTCGAGTGGCCCCAGCCGGTCTTCGGAGGCCCGGCCCGTCCTTCGTACTCGTCCGCGGTGTACATCGCGTCGTAGATGAGCAGGTCGGCTCCGTGCGCGAGCGCTGCGAGCCGCTCGTCGGCCTCGGTGCCGTGCTCGATGTCGGTCGCGTAGACCACCGACTTGCCCTCGAAGTCCACGCGGTAGCCGAGCGAGCCTCCGGGGTGGTTCAGCTCGACCGGCGTGACGGTGACTCCCCCCAGGTCGACGCGCTGGCCCTCGGCGATCGGCCAGAATTCCAGCTTCGCCTTGAAGGCCAACTCCGCCGTCACCGGGAAGTAAGGCTGGCGCATGTGGCCGCTCAAGATCTGCTGCACGGTCTGGCCGCCCCGGGTAGGCCCGTACACGGCGAAGCGGTTGCGCGAGTCGAACAGCGGGGTGAAGAACGGCAGCCCCTGCACATGATCGTAGTGGTAGTGCGAGAAGAAGATCGCTCCGTTCAGCGGCGCTGAGTAGGCCGCCCCCAGCTCGCGAATGCCCGAGCCGGCGTCGAACACTAGCAACTGGGTGCCGCAGCGCACTTCGACGCAAGGCGTGTTGCCCCCGGCGCGAAAAGTGACCGGTCCGGGCGCAGGAATCGACCCGCGCACGCCCCAGAACCGGACCGTCAGCTCGGTACCCAGCTCTGCGCGAACGGCGCCCCCCAGCTTCCGCCGGGACCGGTCAGCCGGCCTTGAACTTCTGCTCGCCCTCGGCGATGACTTCAATCATGTGCCCCGAACGCTCGCGCTTCGTCCTCAGGTAGTCGACGTTATGCGGATTGGCTTCCGCGCGCGACGGGATTCTCCGCCGCACCGGGACGCCTTCTTCGACGAGCCCGGCGATCTTAAGTGGGTTGTTGGTGATCAGGTCGACCGACTGCACGTCGAGCGCCCTCAGAATTTCGGCGGCCGCGTCGTACCGGCGCAAGTCGTCGGCGAAGCCGAGCTGCCGGTTGGCCTCGTAGGTGTCGGCCCCTTCGGCCTGCAGCGCGTAGGCCTTGATCTTGTTCCCCAGGCCGATGCCACGCCCTTCCTGCCGCAGGTAGACGACGACTCCGCACCCGGTGTGGGCCACCAGGTCGAGCGCCCGCTCTAGCTGTTCCCGGCAATCGCACTTCAGGCTGCCGAACACCTCGCTGGTGAGGCACTCGGAGTGGAGCCGAACCGGCACCCCCTCGCGACCGCCCACCTCGCCCATCACCATCGCCACGTGTTCCCGGCCGTTGCGCCGATCGCGGAAGACGACTACCCGGAAGACGCCTCGGGTGGTCGGCAGGTCGGCCTCCGAGAACCGGTCGAGCACCCGCTCCCGCCGCCTGGTCGGGAGCATGTCTGTCTTGTCAGTCATCGAAGTATTTTCCCGTTCGTCCGGGGCGGCGCATTCAAGCGATCTGCCTCGATCAAGTCAAGGTAGCTCGCCCCCACTACTGCGCGTAAATGCCCGTAATCACTAGCCCGGCCGCTCCTCGGTTGCAGCCGTTCGGTTAGATGCCCGCTGGCGCCGGCCGTTCTGAATCGCGACCTGCACAATGGGTTTGGGCGGAGCCGTGGATTGACAGAAGTCCGAAGGCACATTAGACGGGCCCATTCGCAAGGAGTCCGCGGCATGGCCAAGGCCAAAGCCGGGGCCCGCAAAGCCCCCGCAGCCTCAAAGAAAACCCTCAAGCTTGGGCTCATCAAGAATGCTTCGAAGAAGATGGCCAAAGCCGCGGCACGAGTGGTGAAGGCCGCAACGAAGCTGGCCAAGGCTGCTTCCGTTGCCAAGGCGATGCCGCCCAAGGTCGCGGCGCTCAAGGCTGTGGCCCCCGTCGTCAAGGCTGCCCTTCCGAAGGCTTTCGCCGTCAAGAAGGGGGCGCAGTCCGCCGAGGCCGCGAAGCTGTCTTTCCAGGCGCCGGTGCCGGACAAGCCCTTGCCGCGGGCGTCCAAGCTCCCAGCTTCCGGTGAGCCGCTCACCAAGCGCGAGATGGAGCAGCTCTTGACCGCTGGCGCAGGGCGCGGTGTCGAGGGAGAGGGTTCACTGAAGGGCCGCCTACGGGTGAAGGACGGCTTCCCCTTCCTGGCCATCATCGGACGCGACAAGCGCGAGCTGGTCTTCTTGTTGCAGGGCCCCGATCAAGAGGTCCTCCCGGCCTATGCGGACCACAAGGTGTCGGTCAGCGGGCTGATCAAGAAGACGACGAACTACGGCGGAACGGTCGACGTGCGGAAGTACTCGGCCAAGAAGCCCGAGGCCGAGGCGGCGCCTCCTCCTCCCGTCGAAGTGAAGTTGAAGTACCTGTCTCCTGGAGAGATCGAACAGCTCTGCGCCGCGGGCATGGGCGCCGGCATGCGCGGCTTCGCGACGATGCGCGGCCACCTCGAGATGACGGGCGACGACTTCTTCCTGGTCACCTCGAACGGCGGCACCCGGCAGCAGGTTTCCTTCCTGCTTCAAGGCAAGGGGGCCAAGGGGCTGAGGAAATTCGTGGGCCAGGTGGTGCAGGTGACCGGGGTGGTCGACAAGACCGCCGGCTGGGGCGGCACCGTCCAGGTCGAGATTCACGAACCGCGCCCTTCCGAGCACAGGGCGGTGTCGCGAGAGGCCATGGCCATCTCGAAGGTGGAAGGGGCTTCGGCAGGCGCGGCGGCCGAGCTGGTGGTGAACAACGGCCTGGCGGTGAAGCTGCTCGAGCGCGCGGGTTACACCTGGGCGATCGAACCGACCGTCGCCAAGCGCATCGGCCTGCGGGAAGCCAACTTCGTCGCGTCGTCGCATGGACCCGCCACGCGCGAGTTCTTCTTCACTCCGCGCACCCCTGGGGTGTTTGAAGTGGAGTTCTTCCTCGCAAAGGCGTTCATGCCCTCTCAGGTCTCGAAGACCTACAAGCTTACGGTGAGCGTCAGGCCCTAGCCGCCGACGTTTCGCCGGAAAGGACTACCCAGTGACTCGCTTCGTCGCGGCCGCGCTGCTGTTTGCCTCATCGCTCGTGGCGGCTCAGGAGATCGGTCGGGAAATTCCGGCCGAGCAGACGCCCCCGGCGTCGTCGTCGAGCTCGTCCAGCTCGAGCTACGACAACCAGTACCAGACCCCTGCGACTCCGTCTTCGTCCCTGGCGGCGCCTCCCCGGGCGCCGGGGCCCCGTCGAGGCGCCTTCGGGGTTCGCGCCCAGCTCGGCGGTTCTGCGGCCGGCATCGGCGCTCCGACGGTGGGCTTCGTGTTCCTGGCGTCCGAGGCGGTCGGCATCACCTTCGACCTCGGCATGGGCGTCACGGACAAGGGCGCCTTCGGCTTCGGGTTCGCGGCAGGCCTCGACGTGCACCCCGGCAGCATCACCAAGCCTGTCCGGCCGGTGTTCTCGATTGGCGCCGGTTTCGGGAAGACGGTGTCCACCCAGGCGGACGACTTCGTGATGGACGTCAAGCTGGGCGGAGGCGCCGAGTACTGGTTCAGCGACAACTTTTCGGTCGGCGGTAGGGTTCTCATCGACGTGCCCATCGACCTGTCGTCCTCGAAGAGCGGGTTCCAGATCGTCACGCTGACGCCGGGCGTCGGTGGGACCTTCTACTTCTAGGTGGCTCTGAGACCTGAAGAGCTGAAGCGCCTCCTGGCGGGTGCCGACCACCCGCTGGGGATTCAGGAAATCCTCCGAGGCGCCGGGCTGCACCCAGGCACCCAGACCGAGGTGAAGCGGCTCTTGCGCGAGCTGGTGCGGTCGGGCGAGGTGACCAAGGCCGGCAAGCGCTTCGCCCTGCCGGACCGGGTCGGGCGTGCGCCGGGTTCGGGAAGCTCGTCGGGCCGCGGGCGCGAGGGCAAAGGGTCGCGCGGCGCGCGGGTGGTCGAGGGCGTTCTGCACCTGCACCGAGACGGCTTCGGCTTCGTGCACCCGGAAGGCGAGGGAGAGAACGTCTTCGTCCCTGCCGAGCAGGCGCGGCGGGCGATGGCGAATGACCGGGTTCGGGTCGAGATCGTCCCCGGGCGCGACGGGCGCACGGCGGGCCGGCTGGTGCGGGTGCTCGAGCGCAGGCGGCAGCTCGTCATCGGCACCTACGTCGAACGGCCGAAGGGCACCTGGGTCGAACCGCGCGACACCTCGCTCGGAGGCTCTATTCGGGTACCGCGCACCCAACTGGCGCGCGACGGCGACGTGGTGAAGGTTCGGCTGGGAGTAGGGGCCGCGCTGTTGGACCCCGGCGAGGGGCTGTTCGGCGAGGTAGCGGGTTCGATGGGCAAGCCCGGCGACTCGTCGCTCGAGGTGCTGTCGCTGGCGTACGCCCAGGGCTTCGAGGACGAGCTGCCGGTCGAGGTGATGGACGAGGCCGACGCGGTGCCCGTCGAGGTGAGCGCCGCCGAGGCGGGCGCCACCGAGGGGCACGTGAGGCGCCGCGACCTGCGCGCGCTGCCGCTGGTGACGATCGACGGCGAAGACGCGCGCGACTTCGACGACGCGATCTACGCCGAGGAGTCCGGCGCGGGCTGGCGCCTGGTGGTGGCGATCGCCGATGTGACGCACTACGTGCGCGAGGGCACGGCCTTGGACGCCGAGGCGCTTCGGCGGGCGACGTCGGTGTACCTGCCCGACCGGGTGCTGCCGATGCTGCCCGAGCGGCTGTCGAACGGCATCTGCTCGCTGAGGCCGGACGTCGACCGGCTGTGTTTGGTGGCCGACATCGGGTTCTCGGCGGGCGGCGAGCAGACCAAGTACGAGCTGTACCCGGCGGTGATGCGGTCGGTGGCGCGGTGCACCTACGGCGAAGTGCACAGGGTGCTGGCCGGTGAAGACGTGCCGCACCGCAATGCTTTCCGGCCGCTGTTCGAGAAGGCCATGGGGCTGGCGGGAGTGCTGAACGCCATGAGGCGTGCCCGGGGGTCGATCGACTTCGACATTCCCGAGACGCGGGTGCAGTTGGACGGCGAGGGGAAGCCGGTGGGGATGGTGCGGCGAGAGCGCCTGGACAGCCATCGGCTCGTCGAGGAGTGCATGCTGGCCGCGAACGAGGCGGTGGCCCGGTTCTTCCGCGACCGGGGGCTGCCGTCGGTTTACCGGTACCACGCCGAACCCGACGAGGAGAAGCTCGCGACGTTCGCCGCGCTGGCCCGGGCGTATGGCTTCGAGCTGGGGACGCACGGGAAGGTGACGTCGCGCGAGCTGAACGCGCTGTTGAAAAAGCTCGAGGGGCACCCCGAGCAGCGCAGCCTGAACCAGTTGCTGCTCCGGTCGATGATGCAGGCGGTCTACTCGTCGGAAGAGGTAGGCCACTACGGACTCGCCGCCGAGAACTACCTGCACTTCACCTCTCCGATTCGGCGCTACCCCGACCTGCTGGTGCACCGGCTGTTGAAGGCGAACTGGCAGCGGCATGGGCGCGGCCGGCCCGGGCCCGAGATCGAGGCCGAGACCGAAGCGCTGACGAAGATGGCGGCGCAGAGCTCGGAGCGCGAGCGGGCGGCGATGCAGGTCGAGCGCGACGTGACGTCCTACTACGCGGCGCTCTTGATGAAAGACCGGGTGGGTGAAGAGCTGGACGGGGTGGTCTCGGCGCTCACCGACTTCGGGTTCTTCGTCGAGCTCGACGGCCTGTTCATCGAGGGGCTGGTGAAGGCCGACAGCGTCGCCGGCAGCTTCCGATTCGACCCGCTCACCCAGGCGGCGACGTTCGGGTCGGGGCGGAGGGTTCGGGTAGGCGAGAAGGTGCGGGTGAAGGTGGCGTCGGTCAGCCTCGAGCGCCGGCAAGTCGATCTCGATGTGTTGGCTCTGGGAGACGAACTGGTGTTGCCGCGCGAAGACGGCATGGACGCCTCCGCCGGGCGGTACGGGCGCCGTGCCGGACGCGCGCCCGGCGAGACGTCCGAGGCGCGGAACCGGCACGGGAGCTCGACGCACCGGGCGGCGCGGCAGTCCGGGCGCGGTGGCCGCCCGGGTGAGTCAGCGCACCCGGCAGAGCGGCACTCCGGGCGCGGTGGCCGCCCCGGCGAGGCGGTGCACCAGGAAGAGCGGCACTCCGGGCACGCAGACCGCCCCGGCAAGTCGGCGCACCGGACGGAGTCGGGCGCCGATTCGCGCGGCCGCCACGCCGGCTCGGGGCACCCTCCCGAGCAGCGCTCCGAGCGTCACAGTCGTCACGCAGGTTCATCGCACGGGACGGAGTCGGGCTCAGAGCCGCGTGGGCACCAAGGCGGAAGGGGTCAACCGCCGGGCTCGGACGTCAAGCATCACGGCAACCCTGACCGGGCGGGCCATCCGCCTGACCGGGACTCCGGGCATCTCGGACGCCGCGCCGGGCCCGTGCCTTCGCCGGGAGCTCCTTCCGAGGCCCCGGGGCGCCACCCGGTTTCGGCGGCTCCGTCCGAGCTCTGGCAGCCGGGCAGCGGACCCCCGGGCTCTCCCCCGCCTGGGTTTCAGCGGCTCCGGGCCCTGGCGGCACAGGGCCGCTCACAGGGCTCGGAAAGCGCGAGGAGTGATCGTCTCGGCCCCACGAAGGGGAAGGGGCCTGGCTCGGGCCGGTACGGACGCCGCCGTTGAGCGTCGAGCGGACGGGTGATGGCATGGGTTCCGGGTAGCACTGGTTCGTTCCGTGCGCTGGGCCGCATGCGGCGTTGGTTCGGCTTCATCGTTGCGCTGCGTAAGGGCTGGGCGCGGGCGCTTCGAGAACGCCCCGACAGGCCGGCCGCGACCGCCGGAAGCGGGAGCCGCGCCTCCGGGCGTTCGATTTGGGAACCCCTGCCGGGAAGCTGACCGAGCAGTGAATCCTTCCCTCTGAGAGAACAGCGGTCTGGACGACTTCCCGGCAGGGGCTCGAGAAAGCGGCCGGGGGGGCGGGGTCGTCTGAATTACATCGGGGCAGTGGTCGAGTGGCCGGGCGGCGGACGCGCGAACCAAGTTGGTCCGATGGTCGGACCAGAGCCAAACCAGGCATAGCCGGTTGGTCCGATGGTCGGACCAACCGAGTCGACGCGCGCCCGCCGGGCTGGCTCGAGCGGGCCCGGTGCGGCAGAGGTTCGGCGCAGCACGGTCGAGCCGGGCCGGTCGCGGGCAGCAGCCCCAGCGCCCACCTACCTGCTGACGGAGCGCGCCGGGGCTTCGCGATGGGCGTCACCGTCTGCCGAATCAAGCTGCAACTTCCCCGCGCCTCGCGACGCGGCGCTACGCCCGCAGCCTGACCACCGTCACGCCGTCGCCACCCTCGTGGCCCTCTCCCGGCCGGAAGGACTGGATGTAGGGCGACGACGCCAGGTACGAGCGGATCGAGGTCTTTAGCGCTCCTGTGCCGTGGCCGTGCAGGACGACTGCGCTGTCCTCGCCGTCGCGAAGCGCCCGGTCCAGGAAGTGCTCGACGTCGCGCAAGGCGTCCTCTGCGCGAAGCCCCCGAACGTCGCAGGTGGGGCCGGTGGTGACGGCCGCCCTCGGTGCCGCCGCCTCGGCGCGCTCGAGCCGCTCAGGGCGCTTGTCGGCCTTGGGAAAAGCCGAACGGGGAGCGGCCCCTCGGGCCGGCCCGAGCTGGGTCAGCTTGGCGCGGGTGCGCAACGCGCCGGCGGCGACCACCGCATCGTCCGATTCGAGATCGAGAATCTCGACGTCCTGGCCGAGCCCGCGGTGGTGCACCCGACCTCCGACGCGAAGGTCGGCCGGGCCCCGCGGCCCTTCTGCTTCTGCCCGCTTCTCCCTCATCGCGCGCAGCGCCCGGTCCTGCCCGGCGACGCGGGCGGCGAGTTCGCGTTCGGCGGCCGCCAGGTCGGCTTGCGAGGCCTGCGTCTTCAACCGGTCGAGCAGCTCGCGCACCTGCCGCTGGGCGAACTGCAGCTCGGCCTCGAGCGCCTCGCGGAAGCGCTGCTCGTCGGCAATTCGCCGCGCCTCGAACTCGCGCCGCTCGTGGTCGAGCGATTCGCGAGTGGTGTGCGCCGCGCTGGCGTCGGCCTGAGCGCGGTCGGCCTCTTCGGCCAGCCGGCGGCGCTCCTGCTCGGCGGCGGCCACGGCCTTGGCGAGCGGGCCTCCCGAGTTCTTGGCGAGCTCGCGGGCCCTTGCGCAAATCTTCTCTGCCAGTTCGGTGCGCGCGGCGATGTCGATGGCGGACGAGGTGCCCGAGACGCCGAGCTGCAGCCGGTAAGTGGGCGCCATGCGGCGCGCGTCGAAGCCCACCCGGGCATTGACGAAGCGCAGGTCGAGGTGGGCCAGCGCCTTCAGCTCTTCCAGGTGGGTGGTGACGAGCACCAGCGCCCCGCGCTCGAGCAAATCTTCCAGCACGGCGATGGCGATGGCCGCGCCCTCGCGAGGATCGGTGTCGGCGGCGATCTCGTCGATCAGCACCAGCGAGTCGCCGGTCGCGGCCTCGGCGATCTCCTTCAGCCGCGCGACGTGAGCGCTGAAGGTGGACAGCCCCTTCTCGAGGTCCTGCGCGTCGCCGACGACCGAGTGCACCGACCGGAACAGGGGCACCTGCGAGCCCGCCGAGGCCGTCACCGGCAGGCCGGCGCGCAGCATCAGGGCGCACAGCCCGACCGCGGTGAGGGTGACCGTCTTGCCGCCGGCGTTGGGCCCCGACACCACCATCGCGCGCGACTGGCCCGACAGGCGGACGTCGTTGGCGACCACCTCGTGCCCGCGGGCCACCAGCAGAGGGTGGCGCAGCCCCTCGAGCACCAGCGGCCCGTCCGCAGCCTCGAGCTCTGGAGCCTGCGCTTCCAGGTCGAGAGCCAGCTTGGCGGCCCCCTCGGCCTCGTCGAGCGCCGCGCAGGCCTCGACCCCCTCGGCAATTGAGCCGGCGACCCGACCGACCGCTTCCGATAGCTCCTGCAGCACCCGCCGTTCCTGCTCGAGCACCAGCGACTGGGCGATGGCGAGATCATTCCCCAGGCCGATCAACTCCTGCGGCTCGACGAAGAGCGTCTGGCCCGACTGGCTCGCGTTGTGAACGATGCCGGGCACCTCGGCGCGGAACTGGGCCAGCACCGGCAGCACGTACCGGTCGTTCCGCACCGAGAAGTAGCCCTCGCGCAGGTTGGTCGTGAACTTCTCGTCGCGCAGGAGGCCCTCGAGCCGCGCCTTGATGCTCCGGTGCAGCCCCCGGGTCCGGTCTCGCACCTCGCGCAGCTCGGGGCTGGCCCGGTCGGACAGTTCGCCGCTCGCCTCGAAGCTGCGGTCGAGGCGGGTGGCCAGGGCCTCGAGCAGGGGCACTCGCCGGCCGACCGCGGCCAGGGCCGGCAGCGCCTGGGCGCGCTGGTCGAGCGCCTCACGCACGCGTTCGAAAGAGAACAGCGCGTGGGTGACCGCCACCAGCTCGCGAGGTTCGAGCAGCGCCCCCTTCTCGGCGCGTTCGAGCGAGGGGCGAAGCTCGGCGACGCCGGTGAGCGGCAAGAGCAGGGGTTCTTCGCGAAGCCGCCGCGCCTCGGCGACGAGCGTCAGGGCGGCCTTCACTTCGGCCGCCGATTCGAGGAACGGCCGGCAGAGCGCCCGGGCCTTGCCGGGTTCGGTGCGGCAGCGCTCGCCCAGGCCCTTCTGCACCTCGGCCCAACCCAGGTCGGCCAGCGTCTTTTCAGAGATCGACACCCCCGCGTTCAAGCGCCAAAGGCGCCGGCGCGTCAAGAAGCCTTGTACACTCTCGCGGCGATGAGGTTCGCCTGGGCGCTCACGCTGGTGGCCGGGACGGCCGACCCGAGCGGCGGGTTGCGCGAGGCGCTGGCCCTCGAAGCGACCGAGCCAGACCTGGCGCTCGCCCAGGTCGACTCGGTGGTTCGAGCCCACCCTAGCGCGCCCCTGCCGCGCATCGAAGCGGCCCGGTTGAGGCTGAAGGCGGGCCGCGAGCTCGACCGGGCGGAAGGCGACCTCGAGGTGGCTCGCGCGCTGGTGCCCGAGAACCCGCGGGCCCAGTTCCTCTTCGGCTTGGTGATGGCGGAAGAGGGGAAACGGCGCCAGGCGTGCCAGGCGCTCGAGTTGGCCGTGCTGTACCGGCAGGACTACGACGAGGCCAGGTTTCGCCTGGCCGGCCTGTACTTCGACGCCAGCGACTGGGCCCGGGCGGAAAGTCACTACCGGGCCGTATCGGCGAGTCGCCCCGAGAGGACGGCGGCGCGGTTGCAGTTGGCGCTGGTGATCGACAAGCAGGGTCGGGCGGCCGACGCCGAGGCCGTGCTCGTGCGGCTGCACGCCGAGGAACCCGACTCGCCCCTGGTCTCGCGCCGGCTGGCCGACTGGTACGAGAAGACCGGCCGGGCGAGAGAGGCCGAGAAGCTGCGCCGGTCGATCGGCGAAACGCCCAAGCCGGCGATGCGCCCGTTGCGGCGCTCGGCGCGCTGACTCTTGGCCCGGGCTTCGGTGCGGCTCCCGAGAGTCGGGCCACGACTCCGGTCAGCCTGGGCGCGAGCCGCTCGGCGTGAGCGGGACCCGCTCGCCCCGAGTGCGATGTTCGCCCTGGCGGTTCGGACCCG
Organism: Archangiaceae bacterium; assembly: GCA_023248915.1. Taxonomy (GTDB): domain Bacteria; phylum Myxococcota; class Myxococcia; order Myxococcales; family Myxococcaceae; genus JAHFDQ01. The sequence goes on from JAHFDQ010000007.1 coordinate 26,832, forward strand.
CGCCCCGGTGACGGTCGCCAAATCGGCGGAAACCGGAGGTCGCTGTATATTCGCGAAGGGGTATGCCCGGGCCACTCGGCGCGGGAAGGAGCGACCGGTGGTCGACTTGCTTAGACAGGCGATGCGTGGAGCGTCCCTCGCCGCGCTCGTCTTCGCTTTCGGCGCGGGCGCGGCGGCTCCGAAGGTCCCCGAGATGCAGAAGAACCTCCGGGCCATCGAGAGCGCCATCTTGCGCGAAGCAGTCGACCCGCTGCGCCTGCAGTACCAGGAGAAGGCGAAGGACCGTCCTTCGGACGTCGAGCTGCGCGTCTACCTGGCCTGGTGCACGATGCCGTCGGACGACGCCTGGAACCAGCTGAAGGCCATCAACGCCATCCACCCCGAGAACCCGTGGGTTCACCAGGGAATGGGTCGCATCTACACCAAGTGGAAGATGCCCGATCAGGCGGCGATCGAGCTGGGGGTGGCGCTGAAGGCGGCCGGCAAGTTCTACCCGGCGATGGTGGGCCTCGGAAACCTGGCGCGGCTGGCGGGCCGGCACGACGAGGCGCAGGCGAAGTTCAAGGAAGCGCTCGACATCGAGGACGACGCCGAGGCCCACGCCGGGCTGGGGCTGTCCCTGGCGGCTGAGGGCAAGAGCGCCGAAGGCAAGGCCGAGCTGGAAAAGGCCATCGCCCTCTGGCCCGACCAGCCCGAGGTGCTCGCGCAGCTCGGCAAGCTTTCGCGCGACGCCAAGGACGACAAGGGGGCGGTCCCGTACCTGACCCGGCTGGCCGATTTGACTCCGAGGGACCGCGACGGGCACCGGGCGCTGGCCGACGCGCTCTACGGGATGGGCGAGAAGGAAGCCGCGGCGAAGGAGTACGAGCGCTTCCTCCGGCTGGGCGGCGTGGACATGGACCTCCTGAAGCGGGTGGCGACGCTGTACCGCGAAGCGAAGAAGGGCGAGTCCGAAGAGCGGGCGCTGCAGCAGCTGGCGGCGCTCGAGAAGACGGTGGCCGATCACCCGCTGCGCATGGCCGAGCTGGCGGAAGAGCGCGGCTCGCTCGAGGACGCCGAGGCGCAGATGCTCGAGGCCGCCGACCGGGCCCCCGACCGCGCCGACGTGCAACTGAAGCTGGCAAGGGTGCGGGTGAAGCGCGACGAATTGCGTGACGCCCTCGACGCCTACCGGACGGCGCAGCGGCTGGGCGGCGATGACGGGGCCACCGCGGCCACCGAGTCGAAAGACCTGGCCAAGCGCTTCAAGCTGCCGGCGAAGCCCGCGAGCGGTTCGGTCGACCGCATCTACGGGCTGGTGTCGGCCGGGCTGAACGCCTTCTACACCGATCGGCTGAAGGCGGCGCCGGGGCTGGGCGGCACCCTGAAGTTCCGCGTGCGCATCGACAAGGCGGGCAAGGTGCTGGGCGTCGACGCGCTCGAGGACACGGTGGGCGACCCGTTCATCGCCGGCCACGTCTACTTCGCCCTGCGCGACGCCGAGTACCCGAAGCAGAAGCGCGAACCCGTCTTCGAGTTCGACCTGAAGCCGCCCAAGAAGGGGAAGTAGCGATGGCGGTGCGGACGGGGCTCGAGGCCCTGGCGGCGACCGGCTTCGCGCCGTTGAAGGGCAAGGCGGTGGGGGCCATCGTCAACCCCACCAGCGTCGACGGCGGGTTTCGCCACCTGGCCGACCTGCTCGGCGCGGCCGAGGGAGTGTCGCTGAAGGCGCTGTTCGGCCCCGAGCACGGCGTGCGCGGCGACGCGCAGTACATGGTGGCCGTCGGGGAAGAGCGCGACCCGCGCACCGGAGTGCCGGTGCACAGTCTCTACGGCAGCAGCTTCGGGTCGCTGTCGCCGAAGCCCGAGTGGCTGTCCGGGCTCGACGCGCTCGTCTTCGACATCCAGGACGTGGGGGCGCGCTACTACACCTACGTCTACACCATGGCGCTGGCGATGCAGGCGGCGGCGCGGGCCAAGGTGGCCTTCTACGTGCTCGACCGGCCCAACCCCATCGGCGGCGTCGAGGTGGAAGGTAACCTGCCGCCCGCGCGCTTCCGGTCGTTCGTCGGCCTGTACGAGCTGCCGAACCGCCACGGGATGACGGCGGGCGAGCTGGCCCGGTACTTCGATGCCACCGAGCGCTTCGAATGCGACCTGCGCGTCGTGCCCTGCGACGGCTGGCGCAGGGCGCAGCACTTCGACGACACGAGGCGGGCCTTCGTGCCGCCCTCGCCGAACATGCCGACCCCGGCCACCGCGCTCGTCTACCCGGGCATGTGCCTGCTCGAAGGCACCAACCTGTCCGAGGGCCGTGGCACCTGCCGGCCGTTCGAGCAGTTCGGCGCGCCATGGCTCGACGGCGAGGCGGTGGCAGCGCGCCTCGCCCAGGAAGCGCTGCCAGGAGTGCGTTTTCGCGCGGTGTCCTTCCGCCCGACGTTCGACAAGCACTCGGGCGAGCTGTGCCACGGGGCGATGCTGCACGTGGTGGACCGGAACGCGTTCCGCCCGTTGCGCACGGCGATCGCGGTGGTTGCCGTGGCGCGCGAGCTCGGGCCCCGCCAGTTCCAGTGGCGGACGCACGCCTACGAATTCGTGGACCAGATTCCGGCCTTCGACCTCTTGTGCGGCGGAGACGGAGTGCGGCGCGGCATCGAGGCAGGGCTGCCGCTCGACCGGTTGACCGAAGGGTTCGCCGCGGACGAGGCTGCCTTTCGTGCGCGCCGAGAGAAGTACCTGCTCTACGAGTGAGTGATGGCAGAGCCTGGCCCGAAGACCGAGGTGGCGCTGTTGGGAGGGAGCTTCAACCCTCCCCACGTCGGGCACCTGCTCGCCGCCTGCTACGTGCGGGCGACCCAGGGCGCCGACGCGGTCTGGCTGATGCCCACCTTCCAGCACCCGTTTGGCAAGGCGACGGTGGCCTTCGAGCACCGCGTCGGCATGTGCGAGGCCCTGGCGGGCGATCACGCGGCCTGGCTGAAGGTGAGCCAGGTCGAGAAGGACGTCGGCGGAGAGGGCCGCACCGTGGACACGCTGAGCCACCTGGTGGCGCGCCACCCTGACACCCGGTTCTCGCTCGTCATCGGTTCGGACATTCTGAAGGACTTGCCGCTGTGGAAGGACTTCGCCCGCATTCGCGAGCTGGCGCGCGTGGTCGTGCTGTACCGCGCCGGCTACCCCGCGGCCGAGGCGGTGGGCCCGCCGCTCGCGCTGGTGTCCTCCACCGAGATTCGAGGGCAGCTCGATGCGGGGGTGGCTCCCGAGGCGCTGGTGCCGAGGGCGGTGCTCGACTACGCGCGGCGGCACCGGCTGTACCGGCTCGGGTAACGCTTCACTCGATGGACAGGCCGACCAGGTGCAGCGGCGGCAGGGCGGCGTCGAAGCGCGCCGCCACCTGATAGTACAGGCTCAAGGGCACGGAAGAGATGGCCGTGCGAATGAAGACGGCGCCTCCGGCCGAGCGGAGCCAAGGCGATGTCGGGCTGTCCGAGTAGGCCGCCGCTCCGAAGGCCTCGACGTCCACCTGCCTGATGAAGAAGGACGGCAAGAGGTAGAAGGTGGACGCCCAGCCGTGGTCGACGATGAGCGGGTAGCGGTACCGGGCGGTGGCGATGGCCACGCTGGTGGCGCGCACGGTGTGGTCCTCGAACCCCCTGAGCGCCTCGCTGAAGCCGAGACCGGGCGGGAGGATGTCCGGACCCGTTTCGCTCGGCGGTTCGGGGACGCTCGCGATGGGATACCCCCGGGCGATGCCTCCCACCTGAAGGAGCCCCGCCGGCGCGCCCCACAGGGCCCGGCCGCGAAGCGTGGCCACGAGCGAATGGCGGGCCAGGAGCGGCAGGGAAGGCGCCAGCGTCGCCTGGGCACTCACGTCGGCAAAGGCGTAGTCGCTGCCGAGGAAGCGCGGGTAGACGGTGGCGCCGCCGGCCAGCCCCAGCGCCCGCTTCAGGCCGCCGTAGGC
>JAHFDQ010000547.1 GCA_023248915.1 Archangiaceae bacterium
TAACCCGGTCAACGCCGGCGTCGGCGGCATTGCATTCACCGCCTCGTCGACGTCGACGGGCACCGTCACCTGGTACACCGACGCGGCGTGCGGTTCGGCGACGGGGGGCGGCGCCTTCAGCATTCCCAACGGGTCGAGTTCGGTCAGCGTCTTCTACAGCGACGCCCAGGCCGGCACGCCCTCCGTCAGCCTCGCCAACGGCTCGGGGCTCACCAACCCGGCGCCGCAGGCCCACACCGTCAACGCCGGCCCGGCCGCGCAGTTGGTCTTCGCCGTCGCGCCCACCAACGCCACCGCGGGGGCTTCCATCACCCCAGCCGTGCAGGTGGCCGTGCAGGACGCCCAGAGCAACACCGTCGCCTCGTCGACGGCCAGCGTCACCCTCGCCATCGGCACCAACCCACCCGGCACCGGCGCGCTGAGCGGAACGGTTTCCCGGAGCGCGGTAGCCGGCGTCGCCACTTTCCCCGGCCTCTCCATCGACAAGGCGGGAGTCGGTTACACCCTGACGGCGACGTCCGCGGGCCTCGCCGGGGGCACGTCCGCCGCCTTCAACATCGCGGTGGGGGCGGCCGCGAAGCTGGCCTTCACGGTGCAGCCCTCGTCCACCACGGCCGGAGCGGCCCTCACGCCCACGGTGACGGTTGAGGACGCGCTGGGCAACACGGTGACCTCGTCGTCGGCCAGCGTGACGCTGGCGATAGGCGTCAACCCGGGGACTGGGACGCTGTCCGGCACCAACCCGATGAGCGCCGTAGCGGGCGTCGCTTCCTTCGGCAACCTCTCCATCGACAAGGTGGGCACCGGCTACACCTTGACGGCCTCGTCCGGACCCCTGACCGGCGCCACCAGCGCTGCCTTCGACATTGCCTCCGGCGCGGCCAGCCAGCTCGCCTTCACCAGCGGCCCTTCCAACACCACCGCCGGCGCTTCCATCTCGCCCGCCGTCGTGGTGACGGTGCAGGACGCGCTCGGCAACACCGTTACCACTTCAACCCTCGGCATCACCGTGGCAATCGGCGCCAACCCCAGCGGAGGGGTACTGTCCGGCACGACTCCGGCCAGCGCGGTGGCGGGAGTCGCGACCTTCAGCAACCTCTCCATCGACAAGTCCGGCGCCGGCTACACCCTGACGGCATCGGGGACCGGCGTCAGCGGCGCCACCAGCGCCAGCTTCAACATCCTCGTCGCCACGGCCAGCAAGTTGGCGTTCACCGTGGCTCCGTCCAACGCGACGGCGGGCGCTTCCTTGGCCCCGGCGATTCAGGTGACGGTGCAAGACGCCCTCGGTAACACTGTGACGTCGTCCTCCGCCGCCATTTCCGTCGCCATCGGCACCAACCCGGGCACCGGCACCCTCTCCGGCACGACTCCGGTGAACGCAGTCGCGGGCGTGGCCAGCTTCGCCAACCTCTCCATCGACAAGTCAGGGACGGGCTACACCCTGACGGCCGCTTCGGGCGGGCTCGCCGGTGCCACCAGCGCCGCCTTCGACATTCTCACCGGCGCAGGCACGAAGCTGGCCTTCACGGTGCAACCGGCCAGCGCCACCGCCGGGGCCGCCCTGACTCCCTCGGTGGAAGTACAGGACGCCCTGGGCAACCCCATCACCTCGTCGGCCGTCAGCGTCCTCATCGCCATCGGCGCCAACCCGGGAGGCGGCGCGCTCTCCGGCACCAACCCGAAGAATGCCGCGGCGGGAGTCGCCTCCTTCGGTGACTTGTCCATCGACAAGGCGGGAGTGGGCTACGCCCTCACCGCCTCGGCGGGCGGCCTCGCCAGCGCCACCAGCGTCGCCTTCGACATACTTCCCGGCGCGGCGGCGAAGCTGGCCTTCACCGTGCAGCCGGCGGCAACCATCGCCGGGGCGGCCATCACCCCCACGGTGACGGTGCAGGACGCGCTGGGCAACACCGTGGCTTCCTCGACTGCCAGCATCAGCGTCGCCATCGGCACCAACACGGGCGGTGGCACCCTGTCCGGTACCACTCCGAAGAGCGCGGTGGCGGGAGTGGCTGCCTTCGGCAACCTGTCCATCAACAAGGCGGGAGTGGGTTACACGCTGACGGCCTCTTCGGGGGTGCTGACTGGGGCCACCAGCGTCGCCTTCGACGTCACCGCCGGAGCGGCGACCAACCTCGCCTTCACGGTGCAGCCGGCCGACACCGTGGCCAGGGCGGCCATCACTCCGACGGTGGTGGTGCAGGACTCGCTCGGCAACACCGTGACGTCCTCGACGGCCGCCGTCACTTTGGCCATCGGCACCAACCCGGGCGGCGGCACGCTGTCCGGCACCAACCCGATGAGCGCAATGGCGGGAGTCGCCGCCTTTCCCGGCCTGTCCATCGACAAGTCCGGCACGGGCTACACCCTGGTGGCCTCGGGGACGGGGCTCACCGGAGCGTCCAGCGTCGCCTTCAACGTGACGGCGGGGCCGGCGGCCCGGCTCGCCTTCACCGCGCAGCCGAGCTCCTCCGTTGCGGGCGTGGCCCTTTCCCCGGCGGTGGCGGTCGAGGCGCAGGACGCCTTCGGCAACCCCCTGGCCTCGTCCGCGGCCAGCATCTCGGTGGCGATTGGCGCCAACCCCGGCGGCAGCGCCTTGGGCGGGGCGGCGACGGTGGGCGCGGTGAGCGGCGTGGCGACCTTCGGCACCCTGTCGCTGGACAAGGTGGGTTCGGGCTACACGCTGGTCGCGTCCTCGGCGGGGCTCTCCGGGGCGACGAGCGCCGCCTTCGACATCTTCGTGGCGGCGCCGGCGCGGTTGGCCTTCACCGTGCAGCCGGTCACTACTGCCGCCGGGGCGGCCCTCACGCCGACGGTTGAGGTGCAGGACGCCTTCGGGAATACCGACACCTCCTCTGCCGCCAGCATCACGGTGGTTCTGGGCAACAACCCCGGCGGTGCCGCGCTGTCGGGCACAACTCCTCTGGGCGCGTCGGGCGGGGTGGCCGCGTTCACCAATCTCTCGCTGGACAAGGCGGGTGTCGGGTACACGCTGGTGGCCTCCTCGGCCGGGCTTGCTGGAGCCACCAGCGCGGCCTTCGACGTTACGGCCGGAGCCCCGGCGCAATTGGCCTTCCTGGTGCAACCGGCAAGCACAACCGCGGGAGCGCCGCTGACTCCCTCGGTGGTGGTGGAGGACGCGTTCGGCAACTGGGTGGGCGGGGCCACCGCTGGCATCACCGTCGCCCTCGGCAACAACCCCGGAAGCGGTGCCTTGTCCGGCACCAACCCGCTGAATGCGGTGGGAGGAGTGGCGGCCTTCGGAGACTTGTCGGTGGACAAGGCGGGCGTGGGCTACACGCTGACGGCGTCCTCGTCCGGCCTGGCGGGCGCCACCAGCGCGGCCTTCGACATTACCGCCGGAGCCGCGGCGCGGTTGGCCTTCCTGGTACAGCCGTCGAGCGCGCTGGCGGGCGCGGTACTCTCTCCGCCAGTGCAGGTGGCGGTGCTGGACGCGCTGGGCAACGCGCTTCCCTCCTCCACCAACGGCATTGCGCTGGCGCTCGGCAACAACCCGGGCGGCGGCACCCTCTCGGGAGGCGGCGCCGTCTCGGCCGTGGGTGGGGTGGCCTCGTTCGCCGGGCTGACGGTGGACAAGGTGGGCGTGGGCTACACGCTGGTGGCTTCCTCCGGTGGGCTTGCAGGCGCCACCAGCGCGCCTTTCGACGTCAACGTGGCAGCCGTGGCGAAGCTGTCCTTCGTGGTGCAGCCGTCGAGTACGTCCGCGGGGGCCGCCTTCGCACCGGCCGTGGCGGTGCAAGACGCCTTCGGGAATACCGACACCTCCTCTACCGCCAGCATCTCGGTGGTGCTGGGCAACAACCCGGGCGGCAGCGTGCTGGGCGGGGTGGCCGCGGCGACGGCCGTGGGAGGCGTGGCGACGTTTGCCGGGCTGACGCTGGACAAGGTGGGTGTCGGCTACACGCTGGTGGCCACCACGGCAGGCTTGCCTGCGGAAACCAGCGCGGCCTTCGACGTCACCGCGGGCGCGGCGGCGAGGCTGGCCTTCGTG
>JAHFDQ010000548.1 GCA_023248915.1 Archangiaceae bacterium
TTACAGGAGAATCCGACGAGCATCTCCTTGCCACAGTCATCGCACTTGAGCCGAGTGAAGCCCTCCGAAAGGACCCCGCAGGAGACGAAGCGTTCGAAGTCCTGCTGCACGAAGCGGGGTAGTCCGTGGCCACCGGCGGCTTCTCGAAGAAGGGTGGCCAGGCTCTCGCTCACCGCCGCGTGGAGGACGCTCTGCTTGGGGTCCCGGGGCTGGTAGCCGCAGGCCAGCGGCTGCACCGCGGCGCCCGGTGTCCGCTCGTAAGTCGCCGCCCCAACCCCCGCCCCGCCCACGCCGCCCCACCCCCTCGACCCGAGAAGCTATCGGGCGAGGCTGACGCCCGGGCTTCGCGGTTGTCAGACATGGACTTCGGCCTGTAGAGCGGCCCTCCCAAGCTGCTTGCCATCCCGGTGGCCTTTGGCCACCAACGCATCGAGGCGGCCGCGCCGAGTCGCAAGCGCGTTGACGGCGCGCTGGTGTTCGCCGCGGGCGCTTTTCAGCGCCGCTTCCAGCGCAGGCGCCGCCTTCGCGAGCTCGCGGCGCTCGTGCTGCCCGGCCTTTGCCCGAGACTCGAGCCGTTCAAGCTCGGTAACGCTGCACGCCGGAGAAGAGGCGGTCGTCGAATGGCCGGCCGACCAGTTCTCGATTCTCGAGCAGAAAACGCCCAAGCTCGAGCTGCGCTCGCCCACCGCGACCGACGGCGGCTCGGTGATGACCATCGTCTCGATGACGGCGACGTCGATTCGCTTTCGCGTTCCCTCCACCTTCGCCGCGGGTCAGTACAAGCTGGCCCTCGACGGCTCGGTGCGGCCCGCGGTCACCCGCTGCGATGGGCCCAAGAGCTGCGACCTGGTCAACGACAGCGCCGAGCTCGCCTCGCTGCTGGTGACCGTGCCCTGAAGCCGACTCGAAGCCTGAGCTCGCGGCTAGTAGATGCCCTTCATCGACGGCGGCGCGAGCCCGTAGTCCCGCATCGCCTGGCGCATGAAGAACGGCACCTCGAGGTACTTGGCCAGCTCGAGGCACGAGCGGTTCGCCGTGCAGGTGCAGCTCGAGTTGTCGGTCGCGTTGCAACCCGGGCGGCCCGTGCCCAGCCCGCCGGTCGAGGTGACGACCTGAATGCCCGGGTCGTACTTGACGCGCGGCTGGCCGTCGGAGCCGAGAATCGGCAGGTACCAGTCGGGCTTGCCGTTGCCGTCGCGGTCCGGCCCCGGGGTCGTCTCGTACGCCTGGAACAGCGCCGGCCACCCCGACGGGGCATGCGGTGCGCCTTTCTGGAGGGCTTCTCCTTGCACGGCGCGAGGAAGGGCGTGCCGGTCGTGAAGCACCACCACCGCGATTCCGGCAATCCACAACGTGAGCCGTTTCATTTGGGCACCCAGAAATTGGGCCTCGGCCAGGCCCGGACCGCGCTTGTACCTGCAACCCGCTCTGGGACAGAAATGCCCGACGGCGATCGGCGCGAGGCTGGCAGGCCTGTGCCATCGGGTGTACTGACCTGGCATGATCAGTTCCTCCCCAGGGTTCCTCCTCCTCGCCGTGCTCGCCGTCGGGCCCGCGGTGGCCGAACCGCTGCCCATCGCAATTCTCGACCACGTAGCGCAGAGCCCCGGGTGGATACCCCTGGACGAGCAAATGGCCCGCGCCTTCGCGGCTGCGAAGGGTAGCTGCCGCGACCTCACCGGCCCCGAGTGCGTGGTGATGAGGCACATCGCAGAGCACCAGCGGCACCTCGAAGCAGATCTGAAGGGCGGCCGGCCGGCGGCGGTGCGCGCGTTCGTCGCCAGGCACATCGCCCACGTCCTCGAGGACCCCGAGACGTATCTCTTTGGTGGCGTGTGGCCGCTCCATGAGACTCTCGGCGCGCTCGCCCCGGTGTTCCGCAGGTGTCCCACAGCCTTCAGCGAGGCTGGCCAGCCCGCAGGCCTGTCGCCGAGTTCGATGCTGCGCGACTGTGGTGCCGTCTACTGCGCGGTCGTGGCCGCAGGGCCTGGCTGCACCGCGAAGCTGGCCGCATGGCCGGTGACCGAGGCGACCGCGGAGGCAGCATGGAGCCAACTGATGGTTGCGGCGCTGCGCCACGAAGTTGCCGCCGATGCGAGCCAGGCGCTCGGGCGCATGCTCGAATCACGTCGCGAGCGGTTGTTCACGCGCCCGCTCCGAGCCATCGAGACCGCCTGCTCGGAGCCCGACGAGGGCTGGCCCGAGGGCGCCGGACTCAGGGTCGCCGAGGCGTGCGTCGCTTCGGGGAAGGGCGACGTGGCGCTGCGCGTCGTCCGTTCGATCATGCGACAACCCCACCCGTCGGCGCAGGCGTACGCGGCGCTCACAGCCCTGCTGAGCGATGGCTCCGAGCGAAGGGCCGCCGTCGTCCAGGGCCTCGCCCGCGCACAGCGCGACGCGAGCCTCAGCGAGTGGCTCTCCGATCAAGGCCCGTGGAGCCCATACGCCGATCCCGACGGCCTGCGGGAGGTCGCGGCGCTCAACCTAACGAGCCCATCGCCGTGGAGCTGGCGGCCGCTCGACGAGCGCGTCGACAAGACGGTCGCCGCGCTGAACGCCTGGTGCGTGGCGAACCCGAAGGCCTGCGGTGCGAAGGCCATGGTCACGTTCAACGCAACGGGCGCTAGGGCCACCACCGAGCCGCAGCGGCTTGCGGTGCTCCACGCGAGCCGGCGCCTGCTCGACGCGGCGCTGCAAGACGGCTTGCACGCCCGCACGCGCCTCGAGAGCACACTGCGGTGCCCCGGCGCCGGCGAGCGCACCTGGGACTGGGAGGAGGAGCTGGCCACGTCACTGTGCCCGTTCGACTTCAAGTCGAAGCCCGCGCAGAAGGGAGAACGGAGCCGACTCGAGCTCTCGCTGGGCGCATGGAAGGTGACGGTCGCGCTGCGCTTCACGCTCGCCGACCAGTGGGCCCACGACCCCACGGCGCACTTCGAGGCGGCGCACCCCTCCGCGAAGCCCCAGTGATCGCGCAGCAGCGTGAGCGCCGACTTGGCCCGCGATCCGGTGGATCGTCGGACCGCGGTTTCGAGAGATCAGTTCCATTCGCACCGAGAAATGCCCGCCCCGCCCCGGGGTGTCAGGGCGCGGCCAGCCTCCGGCTGAAGAACCGGTAGAGAGGGTCGAGCCCCTCGGGGTAACCGTACCCGGTCTGCCAGACCGGCCTCGGGGCGGTGGTGAAGTCGTTGATGAGGTAGTTCAGCGGGTACAGGGCCGGCAGCGTCTCGCAGTGCCAAGGCTCGCCGGCGCCCGAGACGTGGAGGTCCACCTGATGGTCCGACACCACCGCGCGAAACGCCGGCTCGAGGCGGACCAGGAGGTTGCGAGCATAAGACACATTGAGGCCCTCGCCGGGCGTGGTGGCGGGACGCTTGCGACGAAGCGGGCCGGGACGACGCGCCAGGGAGGTGCCGGTGTCGCCGGCGAGGGTCGGAGTCTTCGCGTTGGCGCAGAACCCTTCCATGCCCGGGGGTAGGTTCAAGACGGCCGGGCGAGGCGTAGCCCGGCGCCGCGTCCCGAGTGCGGCGACGGGGGAGTGGCCTGTTCAGGCCACCCACTCGAGTTGGGGTGGCGCCTGCGCCACGGCCCAAGGCAGCGGCCTGGACGGCAGCTCGAGGTGCTCAAGAATCTCGCGCACCACCTTCACTTCGGTGATGAACGCGAGCACCTGGCGTTGGCCTCCACAGGGGCAGGCCAGGACGTCAAGGGCGAATACCCTCATGAGCAAGGCCGCCCAGTCGAGGCGTGGCTTCCTGGGTGGGGCCTCAGAAGCCGCTTGCGGGGCTCCAGCTGGTGCGGCGGCCGGGCGGGGGACGACGTGGCGGCGCAGCTTGGCGCGCGGGGCGAAGACACCTTCGAAGTGCACGAGGTGCACTCGGGGTGGCGGGACAACCTACGCATAATGCCCCTTCTCCGGTAGCAAGACGCCTTGTTGCCAGGTTGAGCGCCCGAACCTCTTTGCCTTGGCGACCTGCAGCCGTTCGATGGTCGCGTCGTCCAGCTTGA
>JAHFDQ010000549.1 GCA_023248915.1 Archangiaceae bacterium
GGCGCGACCGAGCACGTTGTTGCCTTCGACGGCCCGGTCGATGACCCAAGAGAGCTGCCGTTTGTAGGCCTCGAAGAAGTCCTCGTAGCGGGTGAAGGTCTCGGGGGCGCCGGTCTTCGGGCCGACCGCGCTCGCCATCGTCGGGTGCTGGCCGTCGAGCAGCGCCATCTCGAGCGGCGCCACCAGGTTGACGAGCATGCAGTTGGTGTGGCCGAAGTGGCGGCCGCAGCTCGTCGGTTCGACGCAGCCGGTGGCCGTCCAGTCGCGCGCGTGCTCGAGGCGAAAGCCCTGCCGCACCAGCGCCGGCACCACCGCGGCGTCGTTGTGCAGGGACGGCGTGGCGTGGGTGAGCAGGTTCACCTCGCACAGCCGCCGCAGGTAAGCGTCGGAGTTGACTCCGGGCGCGAAGCGGGCGTTCACGTTCGGGTCGCGCAGCCGCAGCATCTCGGTGGCCTTCAGAAGAATCCACGTCAGGTCCGAGACCGCCGTGCGCCCGTCGGGGGTGAGGCCGCCCAGGGTGATGACCTGGTTCTCGGACGAGCCGCCGAAGAGCCGATTGCCCATGTCGGGCACCATCGGCAGGTGGTCGGTCAGCTTCAGCATCAGCGCGCTGCAAAGCTCGAGCGCGCGCAGGATGCGCCGCTGCCGTTCGTCCGGCGTCGAAGCGCCCTCGAGATCTTTCCGGAAGTACGGTTCGAGCCAGGCGTCGAGCCGGCCGACGACCAGGCCGGCGCCCATGTTTTCCTGGTGCTGCGAGACGAAGAGCAACCAGATGGCCTGGATGGCCTCGTGGAGCGTCTCGGGCGGCTCTGCGGGCACCTTCCGGCAGATGCGCGCCATCTCGGTGAGCGCTTCGCGCCGCGCCGCGCCCTCGGGCCCGGTCAGGTTCTCGGTCGCCAGCTGCCGGTCGGCCTCGCTGGCCAGGTGGCCCGCGTATTGGACGACTCCGTCGAGTGCGACCTGCAGGGCCTGGTAGAAGGCGCGCGCCTTCGGTTCGGTGGCCGCGCTCTCGCGCTCGCGGGCCTCGGCCGACAGGCTGGCCAGGCCCCGGGACAGGGCGCGCGGCACGTCCACCACCGTGTGCGAGGCGGCCTGCGTCTTCCAGAGGAAGTACAGGACGAAGCGCTCGTCGAGCTCGAGAGGGCGCCGGTCTTCCGCGTGCAGCTTGGTCCAGTCACGCAGGTTCTCTCCCATCCAGTATGGGAAGACTTGGCGGTTCAGGACTTCGACGTCTTCGTCCGAGATGTCGTAGGGGTTGAGCGGCCGGCCCGGCACCGTCAACAGCTCGGGCCAGATGCCCACGCCGCCCAGCTCGGGGAAGATGACGACGCCCACTCGGTGGCTGGTCGTCGTGCCGGCCAGGAGGTCGTCGCCGTGAATGACGGCCTTCCGGTTGACGAGGATATGGCGGAGCGCCTTGGCCTGGCGGAGCACCGGCTCGTCGGTGGCGCCGCTGGCCCGGTGCTGGAGGATGTACTCGGTGAGCAGCCGCGGCCGCTCGGTGCAGATGGCCGGGCGGGTGGTGCGAAACGCCCACAACAGCCGCTTGATGCGCGGCAGGGCGTCGAGCGTCAGCTCGGCGAGGTAAGGGTCTTCGAGCGAGTCGACCTCTCCGGCCGGGCGCGTCGGGCAAGGTTGCCCGGCGGCAGGCACCGCCAGCTCGCGCCAGTCGGCCGGCCACCCGGTCGAGCCCGCGGCTGCGCGCGGCGCTGCCCGCTTCCCGCCCCGCGACACGACCGCGGACATGTGCGCGAATTTGAAGAGGTAGCTCAGGTTGCCTTCGAGCTCGACCACGTTCTCGAGAAGCATCGTCATCGAGTCGGCGCCGTCGAAGAAGCGGCGCATGTGCTCGGCGGTCTTGAAGCGCACCGTGGTGTCCGCGCGCTTGGCCGGACCGTGGTGGACGCGCATCGCCCCGTCGCTGAACTTCGCGTGCACGCCGGCGCTGCCGTCGCGGGTGATGAATTGGAGGGTCGCGTTGAAGACGAAGGGCGTACCGGTGGGGTGGGTGTCGCGCAGGTGATGCCTGAGCGACGGGCGCATTCCCAGCATCGTCGCCATCGCCGTCAGCTTCGTCTGGACGAGGGCCGGGGTGACGCGGTCGAGGAACGCGCCTCGCGCGGACGACAGCCGTTGGCGAAAGGTGTGACGAGGGGTGGTCTGCGCTTGCATCGGGGCCTCCACGTAACAATCAGTCGTGACTGTTTGTTTATCAGGGGGTATCCTCCGAGGTCAACTCACGAAAGGTGCCGCCAGTGTCGAAGGGCCAGCCGGCGAGGACTCAAGGGCAGCGCAGCGCCGAAACCCAGGGGAAGCTGCTCGACGCGACGATCGACTGCCTGGTCGAGCTGGGCTACGCGGGCGCGTCGACGACCGCCATCTGCGAGCGCGCGGGGGTTTCGCGGGGCGCGCAGCTGCACCACTACCCCACCAAGGCCGAGCTGGTGGCGGCGGCCATCGAGCGGCTCTTCGAACGGCGGCACCAGGAGTTCCGCGAGTCGCTCGGAGAGCACCCCGACGCCGCGAAGTCGATGGAGAGGCTCTGGGGCATCTACACGGGCAAGACGTTCTACGCCTGGGCCGAGCTGCTGGTGGCGTCGCGGACGGAACCCGACCTGCGGAAGCGCCTGCGCGAAGTGGACGACGCGTTCTTCGAGCAGGCGAAGCAGACGTGCCGGAAGCTGCTGGGGGGGCGCAAGGTGAGCGACGAGCGCGCGGCGGCCATCGCGAGGCTGACGCTGTCGGTGCTCGACGGGCTGGCCCTCAACTTCACGTTGGGGGGTAGAGAGGAGATCACCCGGGGTGTGCTGGCCGAGTTGGGACGGGTGATGGCGGGCGGGTGATAGCGTCGCCGGCGGAGGCGGCGATGAACGCTGTTGCGCGGGTTGTCGGAGCGACTGTCCTGGCCGGGGTGATCTGCGCGTGCACGGCGAGGGTCAGCGACGTCGGCGTTGACGCGGGAAGTGGCAGCGCCGACGGTGGCTCAGGCGGCGGTGGCGGCGGTGGCTCAGGCGGCGGCGGTGGCGGCGGTGGCGGCGGTGGCGGCGGCGGCGGTGCAGACGCCGGCTGCCCTCCATCGGACGGCGGCTTCACCCTACCCATCGGGATTCCCGCACCGCCGTTCGGGATTGTTGAGCAGGCTCCGGCAACGCCGACTCCATGGACGTCTGACGTGGTCGGGTTCGGCTACGTCGAAGCCGCGGGGTGTTCCGACAGCCGAGCATGGGGCCACCCCGGGGCACCCCGATGCACCGTCCCTTCGGCGCTCCCAGCGGGCGCGGTGGTCGAGCTCCACGGCCAGTTGGACCAGGACCAGTCGTTCACGGCGAGCGGCTCCACCTCGCAGCCGGTATTCGTCCGCGGGCTGCCCGGGAATGTCCCGCTCCTGACCGCCTCAATGGGAATTCAGGGCCAGTATGCCATCGTCGAAAACGTCCACTTGGGCCCCCTGGACGGCTCGGACTCGGACTTCGGCGCCTACGTCTCAGAGGGCTCGGACCATCTCTCGCTCCGGCACTCCGAGCTCAGCGGCAACAACCAGCGCGCGGGAGGCTTCGGAGTCGGCACTTGGACCTACGGCGGTTCACAGTCGGCCTCGTACGTCGTCGCCTACGACGTCACCATTCACGACCTCGGGCAGATTCAGGCGGGCGTGGACACCGACGCCCACGGCGTCACCCTGAACGGCGCGGTCGACCACTTCTGGCTGCTCTCGAGCGAAATGCACCACTGCGCCGGAGACGGAATTCAAATCGAGGCGCAGCACGGAAACATGGCGAAGATTCACCACGTCTACGTCGGCCGGAACCGCAGCCACGACAACAAGCAGAGCGGCATGTGGGTGAAGCACGCGACCGACGTCGTCTTCTCCGAGAACGAGATCTACTCGATTCACACCATCGACTCGTTCTCGACGGGGCAGTGCACCGGGTTCCAGTACAACCCCGACTACGTCTGGTACCTCTTCAACCGCCTCCACGACTGCGAAGCCGGAGTGATGGTCGGCAG
>JAHFDQ010000550.1 GCA_023248915.1 Archangiaceae bacterium
GCCGAGGCCACGAAGGCGCCCACCGCCGCCGCCATCGCCAGGCCGGCCACGCGGCGAACCAGGCCGGACCGGTGCTGGGCCAGGCGCCAGGCGGCCAGGGTGCGCGTCGCCAGCGGGGCCAGGCTGGCCCGTTCGGAAGGGCTGACCGGCGGCAATTCGGCGAGCGAGAGCGCGTCGGCGCCCAGCCGGGCTTCCTCGCGGCACTGTGCGCACCCCTCGAGATGGGCGGCCACCGCCTCGGACTCTTCGGGAGCGAGCCCGTCGCCCAGGAGCGCGAGCACGCTGCACTCGTCACACGTCATACGGCCTCCTTCGGCGTGGGGTGCGCCAGCGCACCCTTCAGCCGCTTCACCGCCTGGCTGAACTGCACCTTCGCGTTGGCTTCGGTGATGCCCAGCGCTTCGGCCACCTCGGCGAACGGCAGGCCGCCGTCGACGCGAAGCGAGACCACCTCGCGCTGGCGGCGGGGCAAGCACAGCACCGCCGCGTGCACCTGACGCCGTTCCTCTGCGCGCACAAGCGCCTCGGAAGCCGACGGAGCGCCCGTATCAGCGGCAGCGAGCCCCTCGACCGGTTCGAGCCGCCACCTTCGCTTCTCTCGCGCCAGGTTTCTCGAGAGGTTGACGGCGATGCGCAAGAGCCACGCGCGAAAGGGGACTGGGCCGACGCGGCCCAGCCGGGGCAGCGAGCGGCGCGCGGCCTCGAAGGCCTTCAGGAAGGTCTTCTGGGCGAGGTCTCGGGCCTCGTCGGGAGTCGTCCCCCGGCGGACCAGCCGGTAGACGAGCTCTTGGTGGCGGCGCACCAACTCGGTGAAGGCCGCCCCTTCGCCGGCCAGGAAGGCCCGGCAGAGCGCGTCGTCCGACCGAGGCCCCGGGGGCCTGGCTACCGTCAAATTGCCGACGCCGATCGCATGCATGGGTTCAGAGGCTTCAACACCGGGGCCAAGGAAAGGTAAGCTGCTTTTCCCGGGTCCTGCCAACCCGACCAGCCCTTGCGGGGCTGCGCAGAGCGGCAAGGGGGGTAGCCGGGCGTTACTGAGAGTCTCACAGGCCGCCAGGCCGGACTGTGAACTGCGTCATTTGCAGACAAAACCATACGGCGAGTGAAGCCTGCCGGCCGCTCGCGGGTCCGGCAGTCGCCAGCTCCGCGGTGCCCGAGGGGGCGGCGCAAGCCGCGGTCGATCCGCTCATCGGCACCACGATTGGCAGCTTCCGTATCGTGCGATTGCTGGGCCTGGGCGGTATGGGCGTGGTGTACCTGGGCGAGAACACCCTCATCGGCAGCCGGGTGGCGGTGAAGTTTCTGCACGCGCACCTGGCCGGCAACCCCGACCTGGTCGCGCGCTTCTACGCCGAGGCCCGCGCGGTCAACTTCATCGGCCACGAGAACATCGTCAACATCTTCGACATGGCGGTGGCGCCCGGGAATCGGCCCTACTTCATCATGGAGTACCTCGACGGCATCGCGCTGGCCGAGCTGGCGACGGGGCCGGTCGAGCCGAAGGTGGCGCTGCCGCTGCTGGTGCAGGTCTGCGACGCGCTGCAGGCGGCCCACGAGCGCGGGGTGGTGCACCGCGACTTGAAGCCCGAGAACATCTTCCTGGTGAAGCGGGGCCGGCGGCAGCACTTCGTCAAGGTGCTCGACTTCGGAATCGCCAAGCTGTTCGGCGCCGACGCCGGGCCGTCCAGGACGAGTGCCGGCGTCGTCATCGGTACCCCGGAGTACATGGCCCCCGAGCAGTGCTCGACCGGGAAGGTGGACGGCCGCGCCGACCTGTACGCGCTGGGCATCATCTCTTACCTCCTGGCGACCGGGCGCTTGCCGTTCGACGGGGGCGGGCTGACCGACATCCTCCTGGCCCACCGCGACCAGGTGCCGCCGGCGCCCAGCCAGGTGAACGCGGCGGTGCCGGCGGGGTGGTCCAACCTCACCATGCGGGCCATGGCCAAGAAGCCCGAAGACCGGTTCCAGCAGGCTTCCGAGATGGCCGAGGCGATGGAGGCGGTGCTGGCGAGCCTCGGGCTGGACGCCCCGGCCGGCGCGCGCAGGCCGGCCACGCCGGCTCCCTCGGCGACGACGACCGGAACGGTGGGGCCGGAGTGGACGGTCGCGCCCGCCTCGACGCCGGGACCGTCGCCCCAGCCGGTTTCGGCCGCTCCTTCCGCGGCTGCGCTGCCCGAGGCCGAGGCGGTGGTGCTGAACGCGGACGGAACGCCGAAGCGCCGGCTGAAGTGCGTCGACCTCTCTCGCGCCGGCTTCTACCTGCGCGCCGAGACCGACTTCCCGCCGCTGTGCTCACGGTTGAAGGTGGCGCTCGAGCTGCCGCAGGGGCGCTTCGAGGTGGCCGCCGAGGTGGTGCGCCACGTGCCCCCGGACCAGGCCCAGGCTTGGAAGATGCCCGCGGGCTTCTACCTCAAGCTGGACGAACCGAGCCCTGCGCTGAGGGACGCCATCTCGAAGTTCAACTCCAAGGCGGCCCCGGGTCAGGCCGCGCCCGCGCCTGTGGCTCCTGCCGCGAATGACGCCGAGGCCGGCCGCGCCGTCTCGAAGTACCAGGCGCTCGCCAAGGCAGGGCCCTACGAGGTGTTGGGGGTCGCGCCCGAGGCCGAGATGGGCGACATCCTCGCGCGCGGACGCGCGGCGAAGCGCGAGCTCGACCGGCTGCTCGAGAAGGCGCTGCCGGAAGCTCAGCGCTCGGCGCTCGAGCCGGCGCGCACCCAGGTGGCGAAGGCGCTCGAGACGATTGGCAACCCGGCGGCGCGAGCCGCGTTCGACGCCGAGCGCGGGAATTTCGCCGGGGTCGCCCGCTGCATTTCCGCCGGCCTCACCGTCACCGACGCCGAGACCCTGCGCCGGAAGTACTTCGCCGTTCACCCCGACCGGCTGGCCAAGTCGCAAATCCAGCTCGCCACCGGCAACGCCTACGACACGCGCAGCTCGTTTCCCCAGGCCTTCGCCGCGTTCGAAGAGGCCATCCGCGCCGACCCGCTCAACGTCGAGTTGCACAAGCGCTACTGGGACCTGAAACGGCGGCTCGCCAGCTCTCCGGCGGAAGGTGTACGGTAAAAGCCGTCATGAAGAGCTACCTGCTTTCGAGCCTCGCGGTGCGGTTGGCCAGCGGGACCGCCGAGGGGTTTCGAACCGCGCAGTCTGGAGACTGGCTGGTGTGGGAACCTGGGGCCTGGCGGCCCCCCGGCAAGGCGACGCTCATCGCCGTGCCCGGAGTCTCAGACCCGGCCAAGACGGGCGAGGCGCTGGTGCTGGCGTTGGAACCGAAGAAGGACTCGCCCGGCCAGGTGACGCTGGGGCGGGGCGACGAGTGCGCCATCACCATCAATGACGGCACTCTCTCGACCGTGCACCTGTCCTTCATGAAGGGGCCCGACGCCGGGTGGACGGTGCGGGACGCGGGGTCGAAGAACGGCTCGACGCTCGACGGGGCGAAGCTCGACCCTGGCCAGCCCCGGCCGGTTCGCTCGGGGGCGAAGCTCCAGGCCGGGCAGGTGAACTTCACCTTCTACGACGTCGACGGGCTGATGGCGCGGCTCAAGGCCGGGTAGCGGCGCCCGCGCCGTCGGGCTACGAACAGGCCTGCCAGGAGCAACGCGGCCCCCGCCTCGGACTGCGAGCACCCGCACGATGTGGAGCCGTAGTGCAAGGTGCTGGCCTCGGCGTCCGTCGGTCCAGTGCCAGTTGCGGTGTTGCCCGCATCGTCCGGCTCAGAGCCGGCCGGTCCAGCGTCCGTCGTCCCGGCATCCTGCGGACCGGCGTCGGCCGCGCCGGAGTCGGGCGTGCTTGCGTCCACGGGGCCCGCGTCGTCCGTCCCCGCGTCGGCCGGTCCGGCGTCCATCGTCCCGGCATCTTCCGGCCCTGCGTCGGACGCGCCGGAGTCGGGAATCCCCGCGTCCAGGTCCCCGGCGTCTGGCGGCCCTCCGTCATCCAGTCCCGAGTCCGGCTGGCCCCCCGCGTCGGGGGGCGCGGAGACATCGAAAGGCGCGCTGAAGAC
>JAHFDQ010000158.1 GCA_023248915.1 Archangiaceae bacterium
TGCGCGACGGCATCGGTCACCGGGTCGCGGTCTGCTTGCCGCCTTCCCCTTCCACGGTCACCTTCATGCGGAACGCGGACAGGTCGGGCGGATACTCGTAGAAGACCAGCAGGAACCCGGCGGCGGCGCCTGGCGCCACCTCGGCTGCGGTCGAGGCCGTTCGGCTGTTGAGGGCGTCCGCGTCGGACGGGCCGGCGACCGAGTAGAGGTCTTCGGGCGTCGCGACCGGGCCGGCGAAGACTTCGGCGGCGCGAATCAGGGTCTCGCCGTCGTTGATCTCGGCCCGCACCTTGCCCTTGCTCGGCGTGGTTCCCCGGTTCTCGACCCGCCCCCTCACGAACAGCACCGGCCGGCCCGAGCGCGTCTCGTACAGGCCGGTCGCCACGTCGCGAGCGACCACGGCCCGGCTCTCGGTGAAGAGCGCCTTCAACCTCGCTGGAGAAAAGGCCGTTCGGTCGAGGCGCCCCTCGGTGAGGTAGGCGACGCCGGCCGCCGCGGTGACCACCAAGAGAGCCGCCGCCATGGTGATGTTGAGGGCCAACCCCCCAACCTGGCGGACGAGGCCGCGACGCTTGTGCGGGGTCGGGACTTCAGCGGCGGGCGCCGCGCTCCCGGCCTGGTTGGCTTCGGACGCAGCCACCTTCACCAGCGCGACCCGGCCCAGCGGAGTGGCGGCGATGTCCGAAAGCGGCGCTTGAGGCGCCGCCTCGGGCAGGGCCATGTCGAAGAGATCTTTCCGGTTGGCCAGCCCGCTCGCCGGGGCGGCGGCGTCGGGTTCCGCGGTGCCGAAGTCGAGGCTGTTTCCGAGCTGACCCGCGAGCGAGCCCGAGTCGGCGGGAGGCACGTCGTCGAGCAGCCCGGTGCCCGCGCCCGGAGAAGGGGCGGACCCGGTGAGGTCGGCGAACAGGTCGGGCATCGACGACGCGCCCGCGGCCGGCGCCCCTACAGCGTCTGCGAACGGGTCAGGCATGGACGACGCTATCGGCGGCGGCAGCCCGGGAACGGCGGCGAACGGGTCGTGTGAAGCGGCCGGCGGCCCCGGCACGTCGGCGAGCGGGTCGGCTCCGTTGAGGCCCAGCGCATCCAGGGGCCCCGCGGCGGTCCCCGAGTTGAGCGGCGGCAGCACCGCCTCGAGCGCGGCCCGGCCGGGGGCCGAGCCGGGAGGCGGTATCTTCGCCGACGACATCTTCCGGGTGGGGGCCACGAAGACCGCGCCAAGCGCCCCCGGCTGGGCCGGCGCTTCGAACGGTGAGCGGGACGGCTCTCGCCGGACCTCGTACCCCGCCGCGGGCGAAGGCGCCGGGTCGCCGCCAGGCGGCGCGCTGAAGAGCGCGAACGGGTCGGCCTCGGGCGCCGGCGGCGCGGGTGCCTGTGCCGGGGCCTCAGGGGGCCGCTTCACCCGGAACGTGTTCTGGCACTTCACGCACCTGACCTTGACCCCCTTTTCGGTCACCTTCTCGTCGGGGATCTTGAACCGGGTCTGGCAGTTGTCGCAGGTGATGATCATCGCGGGCCCGTGGGGTGCGAAAGTATAGGCGCGCGGGCCGCGCACCGCGAGATGAGCGCGCGCTTGATAGGGGTAGACCCCTCTGGTATCAGGGCTTCGCGCAGCGCGTCATGCGCGCCGCCGGCAGGGGCGCCACCCACATGAGCGAAGTCGACCAGGCAGGAACCGACGGGGCGGCCGGCCGCGAGCCCAAGGTCATCAAGCGGTACACGAACCGGAAGCTCTACGACACCGTCGAGAGCCGTTACGTCACGCTCGACGAGATTGCCGAGATGATCAAGCAGGGCGTCGAGGTGAAGATCGTCGACAACCGCAGCAAGGAAGACCTGACCTCGGTCACCTTGGCGCAGATCATCTTCGAGGAAGAGAAAAAGAAGAACCAGATGCCGCTGGCCGTGCTGCGCGAGATCATCCGCCGGCCGGGCGAGACGCTGACGGGCTTCATCCAGAAGGAAGTCACCCCGCGCGTGGCGTCGATTCGCGAGGGCGCCGAGTCGCGCATCGACCGGCTGTTGCGCCGCGACGAGACCAAGAAGGACGAACCGGCGGCGGCGACCCCGGAAGGCTCGACCGCGGCCGACCTGCTCAAGACCTCGCAGAGAACTCTGGAAGAGTGGCAGAGGAAGATCGACGAGCGGGTGAAGCTGGTGGTCGAGAACGTGACCGGCAACCTGCCCGCGCTCGGCCGAGACCTTCACACCATGATTCAGCGGCTGGCCGCCCTCGAGCGCAGGCTCGACGCGCTCGAGAAGAAGAAGTAGCCGAGCCGGGCTACGCGACCGCCCGGCCGGCGCCGACGCTCTCTGCCTTCTCGGCGTCGAAGACCTCTTCGGCGATTTCCTGCAGCATCTGGGCTCCGCGGCTCCACGGGGCGTATTCCCAGATGGTTTGCCCGTGGCTCTGGGCCTCGTCGATCTTGACGTTCATACCGAGCGAGTTCTTGGCGCAGCGGTCGGGGAAGTAGGACTTCAGCTTCTCGAGAATCTCGTCGGCCAGCGTGGTCTTCCGATACAGGGTCGGCACCACCAGCGACACGTGCAGGTCGGGCCGCTGATGCTGTTCGGCAACGCGGCGAACCGTCTCGACGACCTCGGCGCACCCGTCGAGCGACAGGTAGGTCAGTCCCACCGGGATGACGACCTCGGTCGCGGCGACCAGGATGTTGAAGGTCGCCTGCCCCATCGACGGCGGAGCGTCGAAGAGGATGGCGTCGAAGCCTTGCGCAGCGGGCGAGGCGAGCCGGTCGGCCAGGCGCCAAGCGCGCCGTGGGTCGTTCGCCACCGCCACCGGAAACTCGGACATCTCTTTGTAGGCCGGCAACACCGTCAGGTTCGGGATGGCGGTCGGCTGCGCCACCGCCTCGAACGGCACTGAAGGATCGGACAAGAGGTGGAACACGTTGGGAGTCAGGTTCCGGACGTCGAGCCCGACCGACTTCCCGGCATGGCCCTGGGTGTCCATGTCGACCAGGAGCGTACGCAGGCCCTTCTTCTGGGCGAAGTAGGCGGCGACGTTGACGGCGAGCGTCGTCTTGCAGGTGCCGCCCTTCTCGTTGATGAAGGCAATCTTGCGGGGGTTCATGAGTTCCTCGCGTCGAGCAGTGAGTCGAGCTTGCCTTCGACCGACGCCATCAGGCGCTCGAGCTCGTCGACCTTGCCGCGCAACAGCTCGACGTCGGCGGTCGAGGGCAGGTTCATCGCCGACAGGGCGCTGCGCAGGCTCTTGTCGAGCGACCCCTTCGCCGCCAGCGACCGCGACACGAGCGTCTGGAGGGTGGCGACGAACTTCTCGTTCGAGAGCAACTGCTGGGCGAGCTTGCCGGCGCGTTCCTCGCCGGTCTCGACCAGCTTCTTCATCACGGGGTTGTCCTTGAGCATGGCCCGTCCGGGTAAAGAGGTGCGCCGCACAGGAGCGGCGCGCGAATGCTGATCGCGGCGACCCCGGGTGTCAAGCGGGGTCATTCGTTGACAGCCCGCGGGTCGATTCCTACGGTCGGACCGGGAAGATGGCGGTGCTCACCGACAAGCGGCTGGTGGTGGTCTCGGGCAAGGGGGGTGTCGGCAAGAGCACCGTGGCGGCCGCGCTGGCGGTGGCCTCGGCGCGCATGGGCTTGCGCACCCTGGTGTGCGAGGTGAACACCCGCGAGCGCATCACCGCGCTGTTGGGCAGGCCCGAGGTGGGCGCGAACCTGGCGCTGCTCGAAGAGAACCTGTGGGCGGTCGACATTCGCCCGGTCGAGGCGATGCGTGAGTACGCCCTGATGATTCTGAAGTTCGAGAGCGTCTACAACGCCGTCTTCGAGAACCGGCTGGTGCGGTACTTTCTGCGCTTCATCCCCTCGCTGCAAGAGCTGGTGATGCTCGGGAAGATCCTCTTCCACCTGCGCGAGCAGCGGCCCGACGGCACCTTTCGTTTCGACCGCGTCGTGGTCGACGCCCCGGCGACGGGGCACGCCATCACCTTCCTGTCGGTGCCGCAGGTCATCCTCGACACGGTGCCGCCCGGTTCTCTTGCGACCGAGGCCGCGAAGATGCGCGACGTCCTGGTCGACCGGGAAGTCACCGCCGCTGTGCTGGTGTCCTTGCCAGAAGAGATGCCGGTCAACGAGACCCTCGAGCTGTCCGCCGCGCTCGCGCAGCGGGTGAGCCTGGCCACCCAGGCGGTGGTGCTGAACGGTTTCAACTCCCGCCGCTTCAGCGAGGCCGACCTGGCCGCGCTCGAACCGGCGCCCGAGCTGTTCCACGCCGCCAAGGCGCACTCCGAGCGCGCCCAGATGTCGGCGGTCGCCTGCGAGCGGCTCGGCAGCTCCCTCGGGCTCACCCCCGTCTGCGTGCCCCGGCTCTTCCACGCAAGCTTCGGCCCGCGAGCGGTCGACGAGGTGGCGCGCCTGCTCGCGCCCCTCTTCGAGGGCCCGGCATGAGCTCGGGGCCGCTGGCCGAGGCGCTCTCGCGCCGCGAAGTCCTCCTCTGCGTCGGATCGGGAGGCGTGGGCAAGACGACGGTGGCCGCGACGCTCGCGCTGAGAGCCGCCGCGGAAGGCAAGAGCTCGCTGGTCTGCACCATCGACCCGGCCAAGCGGCTGGCGAACGCCCTGGGGCTGGCCGAGCTCGGCAACTCCGAGTCGCGCATCTCGGACGAACGGCTGGCAGCCGCGGGCGTGACGGCCCAGGCGCCGATGCACGCGATGATGCTCGACATGAAGCGCACCTGGGACGAGCTCATCGAGCAGCGCGCCCCGGCCGACCGGCGCGAGCGCATCATGAACAACCGCTTCTACCAGGCGCTCTCGACGGTGCTGGCGGGGTCTCAGGAATACATCGCGATGGAGAAGCTTTGGCAGCTTCGCACGCGCCGCGACTACGGCCTGGTGGTGCTCGACACGCCGCCGACCACGCACGCGCTGGACTTCCTCGACGCACCGAACCGGGTGCTCGACTTCCTCGACAACGAGGCGGCCAAGTGGCTGCTCACTCCGGCGCTGGCGGCCGGCAAGATGGGCCTGCGCGCCTTCAACCTGGGGGGCAGCTACGTCGCCCGGCAGATTTCCAAGCTGACCGGCGCCGAGACGCTGCAAGACCTGGCCGACTTCATGCTGGCGATGAGCGGGCTGAACGAGGGCTTCAAGGAACGCGCGCTGCAGACGCGGGCGCTCCTGGCGTCGGAAGCCGCGGCCTTCGTCCTGGTGGCAGGCCCGATGCTCGAGCGGCTGGACGAAGCGGTGTCCTTTCACACCCTCTTGCGCCAGAACCACATGGCGGTGGCGGCGGTGGTGGTCAACCGGGTGCACCTGCCCACGCCGCAGCGGGTCTGGCACGAGGCGGCCCTCCAGCCAGGGCCCCTGCGCGCCAAGCTGGAGAAGACGCTCGAGGAGAACGACGTGCTCGCCGCGCAGGACGCGCGGGGCTTCGCCCGGCTTCGAGAACAATGCGCCCCGACGCCGCTGCTCGCGGTGCCGCGCTTCGAACTCGACGTGCACGACCTGGCGAGCCTGTGGCGCACCGGCCGCTACCTTTTCGGCGACGAGCCTTCGCCGCTCTGAAGCGCCCGACCGCGGTGGGTGAATGCAGGTTTGCCGCCCACACCCCGGGCGCGGCGCGCGGCGCGGGACATCGCGTTTGAATATGCTCGTCGGACGGCGGGAACCGGGGCGTCGAGCCGGTGTCGAATCCGTCTATCCCAAGGGGCGATGCGGAAGGTGGGTATGGCGCGCTGGCGGAAAGTCCTCGGCCTTTGGGTCGCCGCGATGCTGGGGTCGGGCTGCGCGCTGTTCGGGTCGGCGCGGAGGGCCGAACCGCCGCGCGAGGTGCGCTTCGAGCCCATCACCATCATCGGCGACCTGGAGCTCGAGAAGCTGAACGACGTCGAGCTCTTCGCCGGGGGCGAGGCCGCCTTCGCCGCCGAGGACTGGAAGCAGGCGGCCCGCTTCTTCGGCCGCATCGCCGACTACCACCCCGACTCGGTGCACCGGCGGGTGGCGCTCTACGACGCGGGCCTGGCGCACGAGAAGCTGCGCGAGTGGGACGCGGCCCGGCAGCGCTTCCTCGAGCTGGCCGACGCCAAGCACGGCACCGGCGACGCGCTGGACGCGACCTTCCGCGTGGCCGAGACGCTCTACCACCTCGAGCAGTTCGACGAGGCGGTGGCGGTGCTCACCGTCATCGGCGACCGGGCGGACCTGCCCATCAACAAGCGCGTCGAGGCGCTGGTGCAGAAGGGAGTCTGCGAGCTCGAAGCCGGCAAGCCCGACGACGCCGAGTCGACGCTGCGCCACGTGTCGGCGATGTACCAGGACTTGCCCGACAAGGACCAGGTCGACGACTACTTCCCGGCCCAGGCCCAGTTCTTCCTCGGCGAAGTCTACCGGCTGCACTTCGAGCGGGCGACGCTCGATCCCGACAAAGGCACCGACCAGCTCGCCAAGGACCTCGAGTACAAGTCCGAGCTGCTCCTGTCGGCGCAAGGGCACTACCTCAGGGCGATTCGAATCGGAAACGGCTACTGGGCGACCGCGGCGGGTTCGCAGATAGGCGGCCTGTACGAGACCTTCTACGGCGACATGATTCACTCGCCGGCGCCGAAGGAATTGAACGCCGAGGAAGCCGACGTCTACCGCCAGGAAGTGCGGAAGAAGATTCGCGTGCTCTTGACCAAGGCCATCACCATCTACGAGCGCACCTTGGAAACGGCCGAGCGCATCGGTTCGTCGAGCCCCTTCGTCGACAAGACGCGCGAGAAGCTGCAGAAGATGAAGGATCTGCTCCTCGCGGACGCCAAGGCGGACGAGGAAGACGCCGCCCCGGCGGCTCAACCCCCCAAGGGGCCCGGGTCGCCCAAGTCGTGACCGGCCGGGCGCGCTCGCGTAGCCTCGCCCGCGCTTGAACGAGCCCCTCTTCACGCCCGAACAGCTCGCCGAAATCGAGGCGTACCACTTCCCGCATTACGTCTGGGCCGCGGTGGGCGACGGGGTCAACCTGGTCGTCTGCCTGCTCGTATTGTGGCGGGGCGTGGCGCCGATGTTCCGATTCTCCGAGTGGGCGGCCGCGGCGCTCGCGGCGCGCTGGCCCGGGCTGCGGAAAGCGAGAGTGCCCCGGGTCGTGCTGGCCGCGCTCGACCGGCTCTGGGGCGGGCCCGGCTGGGGCGCGGCCCTCCTGTTCGCGGGGTGCGACTTCGCGGTGGGGGTGCTGGCCTTCCTGCCGGTGGACGTCTACTTCGGCTACGTCCTCGAGCATCGCTTCGGGCTGTCCCGGTACACGCCGTTCACCTTCGCAGTCGACGAGCTGAAGGAAACGGCGGCCGCGCTGGCGCCCACCCTCGCGGTCGCCTTCGGCCTTTTCGCCCTGGCGAGGCGGCTCGACCGCTGGTGGCTGGTGCTGGGACTGGTGGCGGCTATGGCGCTCCTCGGGTCGGCGGCGCTCGACCCGTATCGGGGCCGGTACTACTTCGACCAGCGCCCGCTCGAAGAGGGGCCGCTGCGCGTTAGGTTGACCGGGCTGTTGCGGCGAGCCGGGGTCGAGTTCAGCGACATCGTGGTCGAAAAGACGTCGCGGGCCACGGTGAAGGTGCAGGCCTACTTCGCCGGCCAGGGGCGAACCCGGGCCATCGTGCTGAACGACTCGCTGCTCGCCCAGCTCGAGGACGATGAGGTGCTCGCCGCGGTGGCGCACGAGGCGGCCCACACCCGCGAGTCGCGGTGGCCCAACCGGGTCGCCGCGGCGCTGGCGCTGCTGGCGTTCCTCTTCGGAATCGACCGGCTGTTCCGAAGGGCCGCGCGGTCGGGTTGGCTCGGCACCCACCGCTTCGCCGACATTCGCACCCTGCCGTTGGTCGCGCTGGTGTTCTACCTGGCCGCGGGAGTGACTGGCCCCGTCGCCGCGGCCTTCTCGCGCGGCCGCGAGCTCGAGGCCGACGCGTTCGCGCTGCGCCTGACCGGCGACCCCGGCGCCTTCCGCCGCATGTTGGTGAAGGCCGCGCGGGTGAACAAGATGGACCCGAACCCTCCGCGCTGGGTGGTGTTGAAGGGCTGGTCTCACCCGCCCATTGGAGAACGCCTCGCCGCGGTCGACCGCGGCGACTGGAAAAACACCGACGGCAGGTAGGCCCCTCCCCCGACCCCGTCCCCCCTACCTGCCGCCGGCCTGTTACCGCCCCGCCTGCCCCACCACCACGCCCGCCTTCGAGGCGACCAGCTTCGTCAATGCCCGCGCCCGCCGCCCTGCCGCGGTCTCGCCGTGAGGGTCGGCCTCGACGGCCGCCGCGAGGTCGGCGAACCCGCGCCGGTCGCCCGTGCGCAACCGCAATTCTCCGCGGTTGGTGAGCGCCACCGGATTCTTCGCGTCCAATTCGAGCGCGGTGCTGTACTCGGCCTGGGCCTCTTCCAGGCGCCCCAGCTTCTGGTACACGGTGCCGAGCGCGGCGCGGCTGGCCGAGTCCTTCGGGTTGCCGGCGACCAGGCCCTCGAAGATGACGCGGGCTTCTTCGAAGCGACCGGCGGCGGCGAGGTCGCACCCCACCTCGGCGACGGCCTTGGCCTCGTCCCACGTCATTCCTTCGACTTCGGCCCAGGTCATCTGCCCGCGCGCGAAGGCCTTCAACCGCGGGGCCAGCGAGGGCCGGGGAGAGTCGGCGTGACGGATGATGCGCCCCACGGTCAGGCCCTCCCCATGTTGCCGATGGCGGTCTTCGCCATCTCGTTGAACTTCTCGGACAGCGTCGACAGCATCGTGAAGATCGCCGTCCGGCGCTGCATCAGCGACTGGAGCCTGAACTGGGCGACTTCGGGCTTCACCGCGTTGCCCGAGGCGTCCTTGCCGGTCTCGATTTCCCTCAACAGCCCCTCGAGCTGTCCGTCCATCGAACCGAGGCCCCGTTCCAGAATTTTCTCGAGGCGGCCGTCCAGCCCCTGTGACGCGCCGGTAGACAGCCCCCCGCCGCCGAGGCCGGTCATTGCGCTCGAGTCGCTCGACTGAGCCGCGCCGGAGGCGGTCTGGGCGGCGGCGGTCGCGTCCGTCGCCGAGTCGTCCGCGGCCTGCGAGGCGGCCCCGACGTCCTTCGCCGGGTCGGCGGCAGTCGAAGCTCCCGCGCTGGACGAACCCGAGTTGCTGGGCAGCCCGTACATCGCGATCTCGCCGTTGACCCGGGTCAGGTCGCCGACCACGTCGCCTTTGCCGACGATTCCGTCCTTCCCACCGACGCCGGCAGCCATCTCGAGGCGGTTGAAGTACTCGGGGTGAGAGAGCAGGAAGGTCGCGGCCTGCTTCAGCACCTGCGACGCCGCCGGGTTGTCCTTGATGGCCCGCAGGTTGTCCTTTGTGAGGTACTCGTCCCGGGTGCCGACGGCGGTGTCGAAGACTTCCCAGTTCTGCAGCAGCGTCTGCAGGCAGTCCCGGTAGTCGCCGATGTTGGGGTCGAGGTGGGTCGACGCGTCGCCCGAGGCGTCGGGCGCCGGGGCGGTGCCGCAGCCGCGCCCGAACGGGTCGGTCGAGCTGCCCGGAGGCGGCCGGCAGGAACTTGCCGCGGGAGCCGAGGCCGACCCCTGCTGGGCGGGGGCCGGAGCGCCGACGGCGGGGTCGGACGACGACCCCTGCTGAGCGGGCACCGGCGTGGCGACCGCGTTTCCCGGGCGGTACACGGCGATCTCGTTGTCCTTCGTCTGCACCCCCAGGTCGACCTTCACGCCGAAGTCCGCCTCGAACGCCGCCCGGAACGTCGGGTTGTTCCGAAGCTCGTTCTTCACGTACTCGGCGAAGTTCTCCTTGGTGAAGGAGTGGCGGCCGATCGACCCGCTGCCGCCGCCAAAGTCGAAGCGGGCTCGGTTCGCCAGGTACGACGAAAGCCGGGGGTCGCTGGGAATCCAGTCGATCATCTTGTCCGAGTCGAGCTTGAAGGTCTCGTGCGGGCCCTGGTACGTCGGACCCGGGTCGCCGGCCGGCGCGTAGCCAGCGCACGACTGCGCCGAACCCGCCGCGCTGGCCGGGTGGTACAGCTCGGTCGTCGCCGCGCCGTCCTTCTGCGACAGAAGGCCCTGGAAGAAGCTGAAGCCCGCCTCTATCAGGTTGCTGCCTTCCTTGACGCCGAACGCGCCCTGGACCTGCGCAGTCCCGCCCTGTTGCGAGGCGCCCTGGGCCGAGTCGTCCTCCTTCCCTGAAATCTGTGCGAACAACTTCGCGGCAATGCTGAGGTCGGGGAAATCCATTTTCTGTGCTCCGATGAGGCGAACGGTGGAGAGTGGGCGCTTCGCCATGAGCGCTGACCCGGGCGACCTGTGCAGCCCCGGTGCCGGCGCCCCCGCGAAAAACCCGCTGCAACTTCGGCCGGTTGCCAGCACGGCCTGTCGGTGCCAATCCCCCATCGGGGATGGCCGGTCCGCCGCCGGAGATTGCGGCTGCGCCAGCACCGTGACGTCGAGGACGGGCCGTCGCCGGCGGAGACCATTCGTTCATGCTCGACATCTCGCCCGGCTCGGCCGCCCTCGCGGTGTCGTCGCAGACCGAAGCGGTGAGCTGGCTGGCGCAGTAGCGCTACCGGCGGTCCTCACCGCACCCCGCAGGGGTCTTGCTGTTACGGATGTTCCAAAGAACGAGGCTGGGCTCGAAGGCCTAGAGGAAAGCCGCGCGTCAGACCCATTCTCTGGAACTTTTGTAACACGGCGCGGTGAAGGCCCCGGGCAAGGCGTTCCCTTCGCGTCCCTCCGGCCCAGCTTCTCGAGAACACCTTCGCGCCAGACGGGCGCGGTGGCGCAGGAGCAGAAGACACGTCAGGTGGACGAGGGGGCTCCAGACCGCATGGGTCAGCCGCAGCTGAATCAGCCACCGCCAGAGCCAGTTGGACCGCCTGTACAGAATGGCCGTCGCCAGGTACGGAATCACCGCAGGGCGATCGCATCTAATTCGCGGCCGCGCCCCGTGATTCCGATCGCTTGGCTCTGCTCGACGCGCTCGCGGGGAAGGGCCGGGGGAAGCTGGCGAAGGCCGCTAGGAACAAGTTGGCGCTGCTGGGCATGTGCCC
>JAHFDQ010000159.1 GCA_023248915.1 Archangiaceae bacterium
GACCAGGTGATGCACGTGCCGGTGGCGCCGCGCTACGAGGTGGTCGCCGACCGCGACAACATCGTCCGCGACGACTCGACGCTCGAGGCGCTGGCCGCGCTGAAGCCGGTCTTCGACAAGAAGTACGGCACCGTGACGGCCGGCAACGCCTCGCCCCTCACCGACGGCGCGGCGGCGCTCTTGGTGATGAGCGAAGACAAGGCCAAGGCCTTGGGGTTGGAGCCTCTCGGCTTCCTGCGGTCGTTCGCCTACGCGGCCTGCGACCCGAACGTCGAGCTGTTGATGGGGCCCGCCTACGCCGCCCCCATCGCCCTCGAGCGGGCGGGCATGAAGCTGGCCGACCTCGACCTCATCGAAATGCACGAGGCCTTCGCCGCGCAGGTGGCGGCGAACCTGAAGGCCTTCGCCTCGCCCGACTTCGCCAAGCGCCTGGGCCGCGCCGCGCCGCTGGGCGAAGTCGACCGGTCGAGGCTGAACGTCCACGGAGGCTCGATTGCCCTCGGCCACCCGTTCGGCGCCACCGGGGCCCGGCTGGTGGCGGGGGCGCTCCATGCGCTTAAGCGCCGGAACAAGAACACCGTGCTGTGCACCGTCTGCGCCGCCGGCGGCCTGGGAGCCGCGGTGGTCCTGGAGCGTGCGTGATGGCCCCCCAACCTTCCTGCTTCTCGACCCGGGTCGAAGGCGGAGTCGCCGTCCTCACCTTCGACGCGCCGGGCGAACCGGTGAACACCCTGTCGCCCGAGGTCGGCGACCAGTTCGAAGTCGAGCTGCGCAAAGTCGAGCTGGACGCCGCGGCCAAGGCGGTCGTCTTCGTCTCGGGCAAGAAGGACAGCTTCGTGGCGGGCGCGAAGATCGACTTCCTGTCGACCGTGAAGACCGCGGCCGAGGGCGCCGACATCTCGCGCCGCGCGCAGCAGGGGTTCGACCGGCTCGACGGGTACCCGAAGCCGGTGGTGGCCGCCATTCACGGGGCCTGCCTGGGAGGCGGGCTGGAGTGGGTGCTGGCCTGCGACTACCGCATCGCGTCCGACTCGCCAAAGACGTCGCTGGGGCTGCCCGAGACGCAGCTCGGCCTCATCCCCGGCGCGGGGGGTACCCAGCGGCTGCCGGCGCTGGTCGGCGCGCAGGAAGCGCTCGACCTCATCCTCACCGGCAAGGCGCTGAAGGCTAAGAAGGCGCTGAAGCTGGGCGTGGTGGACGAGGTGGTTCCGGCGCCCATCCTGCTCGAGGTGGCGCGGCGTCGGGCAGCCGAGCTGGCCGCGGGCGAGCTGAAACCGGTGCGGCTACGAGGGCTGCCGCGCGCGGCGGCGACGGGCAAGGGGCTGGGCGACATCTTGCGGGGGCTGGCCGACCGGCAGGCGTGGGCCGAGCTCGCGCTCGAGGAGAACCCGCTCGGCCGCAAAGTCCTCTTCGACCAGGCGAAGAAGCAGCTGCTCAAGAAGACGCGCGGAAAGTACCCGGCGCAGGAGAAGGCGCTGGAAGTCATCCGCTTCGGGCTCGAGAAGGGGCAGAAGGCGGGGCTCGAGGCCGAGGCCAAGGCGTTCGGCGAGCTGGTGGTGTCGGACGTCTCGCGGCGGCTGGTCGAGATCTTCCACGCCACCACCGCCCTGAAGAAGGACAACGGCACGGCCGACCCGCTGGTGAAGGCGCGGCCGGTGAAGAAGGTCGCCATCCTGGGCGGAGGGCTGATGGGCGGTGGCATCGCCTACGTCACCGCCGCGACCTGGGGCGTGCCCTCGCGCATCAAGGAAAGGGACGACGAGTCGGCGGCGCGCGCGCTCAAGCACGTGCGGGGGCTGTTCGACGAGCGCACCCGGCGCCGGTCGATGACCGCGCGCGAAGCCGACGCCGCGATGGCGCTGGTCACCGCCACCACCGACTACTCGGGCTTCAAGACCGCCGACCTGGTCGTCGAGGCCGTGTTCGAGGACCTGAAGCTGAAGCGGCAGTTGCTCGCGGAAGTCGAGAAGGTGGTCCGCCCCGACTGCATCTTCGCGTCGAACACCTCGTCCCTGCCCATCACCCAGATCGCCGAGGCGTCGCGCCGGCCCGAGACCGTCATCGGGATGCACTACTTCAGCCCGGTCAACAAGATGCCGCTGCTCGAGATCATCACCCACAAGGGCACGGCCGACTGGGTGACCGCCACCTGCGTCGAGGCCGGGAAGAAGCAAGGCAAGACGGTCATCGTGGTCAACGACGGGGTGGGGTTCTACACGTCGCGAATTCTCGCGCCGTACCTGAACGAGGCGGCGTACCTGATGGGAGAGGGCGCCGGCCTGGCCGAGATCGACCAGGCGATGGTCGAGTTTGGCTTCCCGGTGGGGCCGGTGACGCTGCTCGACGAGGTGGGCATCGACGTCGCCGCCAAGGTCGGGAAGATCATGCACGAGGCCTTCGGAGACCGGCTGGCCGCGCCCGAGACCACCGCCAAGTTGGTGGCCGACGGGCGGCTCGGGCGCAAGGCGAAGAAGGGCTTCTACACCTACGACGGCAAGACGAAGCAGGTGGACGAGACCGTCTACGCGCTCTTGCCCCACGGGAAGGACCGGAAGCGGGTCGACGCGGCCGAGGTGGCCGAGCGGTGCGTGCTGCCGTTCGTGAACGAGGCCATCCGTTGCCTGGGCGAGGGGGTGCTGCGCTCGGCGCGAGACGGCGACATCGGCGCCATCTTCGGCCTCGGATTTCCTCCGTTCCTCGGAGGGCCGTTCCGCTACGCCGATTCGGTCGGACCGGCCAAGCTGCTCGAGCGGATGGAGCAGTACCGGAAGAAGCACGGCGCGCGCTTCGAGCCGGCCCCGCGGCTCGTCGAGCTGGCGAAGAGCGGCAAGCGGTTTCACGGGTAACCGAAGCCAGCGCGTGACCCGAGGAAGGCGAGAACCGCGAGCCGCAGTCCCTCCGCCCACCCCGCGCGGAGTCGAGGTGCCCTCGACTACGGGCCTCCGGCCCTACGCTCGGGCTGAACGGAAGGCTGACCGGAGTAGCGACAACCGGCGCGCCGCGCTGGCGTCCTTCGACGCGCTCCCCTGGCGCGAACGGCTCTTCGTGAGGGCGCGCCTCTTCTCGGCGCCGCTGGCGACGCTCGCCGCCCGCGCTCCCTCGGGTCGCATCGCCGACGTCGGGTGCGGCCACGGGCTCTTGACCGCGCTCGTCGCGGCAGACCGCCCCGACCGGACGGTGGTCGGAATCGATCCCGACGCGAGGAAGATCTCCTGGGCGCTGCGCGGCCCGGGTCGGCTGCAGAACGCCGCCTTCGAAGTCGCCGCCATCGAGACGCTGGCCGCCCGCGAGCCCGGCGCCTACGACGCCGTGGTGGTCGCCGACGTCCTCTACCTGCTCCCGGTCGAGGCCTGGGCCGGCTTCCTCCAGGCCGCGCGCCGGTTGCTCAGTCCAGAGGGCGTGCTGCTGCTCAAGGAAGCCGAGGCCGACGGCTCGTGGAAGCACCGGAAGTGCGAGCTCCAGGAACAGGTGATGGTCCGTCTGCTCAGGCGAACCCAAAGCAGCGGTGGCCTTCAGTTTCGCGCCCGGGCCTTCCTTGAGCAGCTACTCCGGGACGCGGGTTTTAAGCTCTCGGAAACCGAGAGTCTGGCCCGCGGCTACTCGACCCCTCACGTGCTCTTCGTCGCTCGTGTAGACTAGCCTCTCGACTCCGGGTCGGGCAGGCCGCCAAAGGGGCCTCATCTCACGACAGTCCCGGGCTTCGTGACGCGGAGGCAGCAGATGGCGCTACGGTGGATGCCAATGTTCGCAGCGGCGGTCGCCTTCGCGGGCTGCCAGTGCGGCGGGGCGGTGACGGTGCCCTGTTCGTCCCCGGCGGACTGCGCCCCCGGGCAGGTTTGCGTGGCCGGCACCTGCGCGCCGGCAGATCCAGGCGACGGAGGGCCCGGTTCGGACGGCGGGCCAGAAGCCGACGGGGGCTCGGACGGTGGGGCGACCTCGGGCTGCGACCCCGCCAACCCTGCCAACTCGACGCTCGACACCGACTGCGACGGCATCAGCGACGCCGAGGAGTACTCCGCCGCCTACGGCGGGCTGCAAACCGACCCCTGCAATCCCGACACGGACGGAGACGGAATCCCCGACGGGGTCGAGCTGGGCAGGACGTCGAGCGTGAACGCGGCCTGCGGCTTCATCGGCGACGCCGACCCCGCCTCGAAGACCGACCCGACCCAGCCCGACTCGGAAGGCGACGGCCTGAAGGACGGCGAGGAAGACCTGAATCACAACGGCAAGGTCGACCCCGGCGAGTCGAACCCGCTGCGAGTCGATTCCGACTGTGACGGCATCTCCGACTTCGACGAGGTGAAGGGCACCTTCGGCTGCGCCAGCGCCCCCCTCGAGAAGGACACCGACGGCGACGGCATTCCCGACGGCGTCGAGGCGGGCGTCGTCGCACCCGGCGCGGACGCCTCGGGCTGCGCCTACCCAGCCGCGACCTTCGACACCGAGGCGGCGACCAAGACCAACGCCTGCGCGCCCGACACCGACGGCGACGGCATCATGGACGGCGCCGAGGACTCCAACCACAACGGCAAGGTCGACCCGGGCGAGCTCGACCCCAAAGACGCGGCCGACGGCACCGGCCCGGCGCACGAGGCCTGCTCGACCGGCAACCTGCGGCCGATCAACTTCCAGACCAGCGGCCTGGCCGACCTGAAGGTGGCCCTGGTGCCCGAGTTCGCCGAGGTGCAGAAGCTGACCGACGCCACCGGCGCCGAGCGCGGCATCATCTTCTACGACGCCACCAACCAGATCGCCGGCCTGGTGCTCAGCCGGCCGCCGGTGGGGGCCGACGCCGTCGCCGAAGAGACCGACGCCCGAACCAAGCTGAACGGCCTCGGCGCAGTCACCGCGCCCATCACCCAGACCTTCACCACCTGGGACGGCTTCGCCCAGACGGTGCGCGGCACCTACGACCAGGCCGGCTCAGCCGACCTGAAGGCCCGGCTGAACGACGTGGCGAAGGCGTTCCTCGGGACGACGGTCACCGGCACCCTGGCCGGGTCGGCCGGCGCGGTCGGGCCCTTCAAGGTCCAGGCCGAGTACATACACCGGGCGGCGACCCGGTCGGTGCTGCTGTTCGCCCTCGTCCCTGCGGCCACCTTCACCGGCAAGCAGGTGTTCCGCGTGGACGACGTCGCCGGCGGCAGCGCGGTCGCCCAGTACGGAGACTTCGCGGCCACCCAGTGCGAGGTGTTCGACTCGGACGGCAGCGCCACCGTGGACTTCCTCTGGGTGGTAGACGACTCGTGCTCGATGGCGGGTTACCAGGCGGCCATCGCCAACGCCGCCAACCTCTTCGCGCAGAAGCTGGCCACGGCCGGGCTCGACTGGCGCGCGGGCGGCGTTTCCACCTGGTACTACAACACCTCGACCGCAGCCGAGTACCGGCCGTTCACCAACGTCACGGCCACGATGCAGTCGTGGTTCGACCAGGCAAACCCCGAACCGCCCTGGTGGGGAGCCAGCGGCCGCGGCAACGAGCAGTCGCTGCAGTCGGCCTACCAGTACATCCCGACGCTCTTGCCGAAGGGCACCTCGGTGACCGACAACAAGCTGCGAACCGCCGCCGACCTCCACCTCATCGTGCTTGGAGACGCCGACGACCAGTCGGCCACCGCCATCGCCACGCTGAACGCCTTCTTCCTCAACTACGACGGCGCCGGGTCCAAGGCCACCGTGCACGGCATCGTCTGTCCGGCCGGGCAGGCCTGTGGCGAAACGCAGCGCACTCCGCGGCGCAACCTCGACACCATCGCCGCGACCGGCGGGGTGCTCGGCGACATCAACGTCGCGCAGTCGGGCAGCCCTCAGCTCGCCGCCACCCTCGACGCCATCTTGAGCGCCGCCATCGCCGGCACCGGCCACCTGCTGCAGCGGCCGCCCATCTCGGCGACCCTGAAGATCGCGATCGAAACCGGCGGAACCGTGGGCGCCTGCGCCACCGCCGACGTGCCGCGCGACCGCACCAGCGGCTTCGACTTCGACTCGGCCACCCGGAAGGTCGTCTTCTTCGGCGCCTGCCGGCCCGCCGGCGCGGGCAAGAAGGTCGCGGTTTCCTACCGATACTGGAATGACGCCACGCCCGACCCGGCCGGCGACCCGTGCGGAAACCGCTGCGTCGACCCGTTCCAGTGCAACCCCAGCACCGGGCAGTGCGAGTGCAAGCCGGCGTGCGGCGGCTGCTCTCCGGGCCTGGTGTGCGACATGGTGACCTGCGCGTGCGGCCCGGGAATCAACTGACCGGGCCCATGGCCCTACGCTCGGGCTGAGCGGAACTGGCCCTCTGCGCCTTCCGCCAGGTCGGCGTAGCTGCACAGCGAGATGCCAAGCCGCTCGACGGTGGCCCGCGCCCGGTCGCTGCACAGCGCCGTCAGCTCGGCTTCCCAGCCGTAGCGCCAATGCGGGTCTTCGGCGATGGCGCCGGGGTCTCGCCCCGGGTGGCAGCCGAGCTCGACGTCGCCCGGCCCCAGCCGCTCGAGCAGGTCGACCAGCCTCTCCTCGGTAAGCGAACCGGCCTCGAACAGGCCGACCGCGGGTACGCGCAGCACTCCGTCCGCCTGCGGCAGCCGCGACAGGGCTGCCAAGAGCGCGCTCTTCGCAGCCCTGGCCGGGTGGCGCAGCCACGTCAGGCGAGGGCGCTCTTTGGGCCAGCGCAGCGGCAGCCCTTCGTCGGCGGCGAGTCGGGACACCAGGCCCGACACCCCCGGCAAGAGGTGCAGGTGCTGGTGCGTGTCGAGGTGGTCCACCCGGGCGCCCAGCTCGCGGGCCCGGGCGACCTGCGCGCGGAACTCGAGGTCGATCTCCTCGAGCGGAATCAGCCGGGTGCCGAAGGCCGCCACCAGCTCGGCCCAGTTCTTCCGGAAGCGGCCTCCCGGGGCCAGCCACCGCACCTTCGCGCGTGGCGCCGCCGGCCCCAGGTGGGTGGTGAGGCAGAGGTGAACGCCCGTCGCCAGCCCCTGGGCGGCCGCCGCCGCAATCGCCGCGGGCGCGGTCGGCCCGGTCGCGAGCACGGTGGTGCTGGTGACGAGCCCGTCCCGGTGCGCGGCGAAGATGCCCTCGTCGAGACGCGGGTGCAGGCCCAGGTCATCGGCGTTGACGACGAGCCGAGTCACGCTGCGCCTCTACCCGCCCGCGGCCTTGCGCTGGGGCTTCAACGGCGCCACCGATGGGGGAAGCCGCACCGGCCTGGACGGAGCCCCAGGCGAGCGGGTCTCGGAATAGAGCGCGCCGAACTCCTTCAAGATGCGGGCGATGACGGAAGGCGAGGCCAAGGTCGAGATGCCGCGGGTGCGCGGGAAGTAGTCGACGCCGATCTGGAAGACGCGGAAGCCGCGGCGAATCGCCTTGACCACCAGCTCGGCGTCGACGAACGAGCCCTGGCTCTTCAGCTCGATCGACTCGAGCACCCGCCGGTGCATCACCTTGAAGCTGAAGTTCACGTCCTTGATCTGCACGCCGAACAGCGTGCGAATCAGCAGGTTGTAGACGAACGAGTAGGCGATGCGCTTCGGCCCCTCGCTGGTGCGGTCGAACCGGAACGCGCAGATCATGTCCGCTTCGAGGTAGTCCATCAGGTGCAGCGCGCGCTCGAGCTCGTTCAGGTCGAAAGGCAGGTCGATGTCGGAGTAGACGACGATGTCCTTCGTCGACGAGGACAGCCCGGTGCGCATGGCGCCGCCCAGCTTCAGGTTCACCGGGTGGGTGACATAGCGGACCTGGGGGTGCCGCGCCGCCAGCCGCTCGAGAATTTCCTCGGTCCGGTCGGTCGAGGCGTCGTTGACCACCAGCACCTCGAAGTCGTTGGTCAGGCGCGGCAACACCGCCAGCGCGCGCGTCACCGCGCGCTCGACGTAGTCCTCTTCGTTCCATGCGGGAAAAAACAACGTGATGCTCGGCTTGTCCACCTGGGCGCCTCCCGGTGCCGCGCGAGCCCGTCCCGTACCAGACTCGCCGCCCTCTCGGCAAATGCAGAGCCGAAGAAGATGGTAGCTTGGCCCGAACGGAACCCCCCTTTGGCCGCGCCCGCTCAGAAGAGAGTCCTGGTCATCGACGAGTCTCCGGCGAACGCAGCGGCGCTCGCCGAAGTCTTTCGCGCCGGAGGGTGCGCGGTCGAGATTGCCCCCGACGTCGAGGCTCCACCGCCCTCGTCTCGTGACACCCTCGACCTGGTGGTTCTTGGCCTGGGCCGCGGGTTGGGCGCCCGGGGGCTCGACGTGCTGCGCACACTGCGGGCAGCGGACGCGCCCCGCTTCCTGCCGGTGATGGTGGTCTCTGCCGGGGACGACCGCGCCCAGCGGCTCGAGGCACTCGAGCTCGGGGCTGACGACGCCCTGGCGACGCCCTGGGACGGCGCCGAGCTGGCCGCGCGCGCCCGCCGACACTTCGAAGTCGCCCGCCGCCTGAACGCCTCCGCCGGCGAGCTGGACGGCCCGGTGGCGCTGGGGCTGACCGATCCGCTGACCCAGCTGCCGAACCTGCGGCACTTTCGCCAACGCCTGCGCCAGGAATTCCGACGGGCGCAGCGCTTCGACGACGCCCTGGCCCTGGTGCTGGTCGACCTGGACGACTTCCGCGCGGTGAACTCCCGCCTCGGCCGGTCCGGCGCGGACGAAGCGCTGAAGAAGGTGGCGACCAGCCTGCTTCGCAGCGTCCGCGACACCGACTTCGTCGCCCGCTACGGGGGCGAGGAGTTCGGGCTCCTATTCCCGAAGACCCACGTCGCCGGAGCGATCACCTCGGCCGAGCGGGTGCTTCGCGACCTGGGGGCCCTCGACCTGGGGTCGAACCCCACCGTGCGCCTCACCGCTTCGCTGGGAGTGTCAGTCTTCCCGAACCGATCGGTCGTCTCGGCCGACCATCTCTTCCGCACCGCCGACGAGGCGCTCTACCGGGCGAAGCGCGATGGCCGAAACCGAATCGGCTTACATCACGCACACTTACTCGCCACCGAGTCCCGCTGAGCTCGAGGCCAGGGTCACAGTCGACCCATGGAGCGCACCCGGGGTATTATCTGACCCAGGGCAGCGGCAGACCTGAGGCGAGAAGTACCCAGAATTCCCCACGTTTTCGCGTGGCGGGCGTGGCTGGGGCGTTGCACAGACGGCAGGCGACTCGGAGAGGCTCGAATGACGCTTGCGGCGCCCTCACCCGTGGAAGCACCCGGACGCCTGCTCCTCGTGGACGACGAGGAGAACATCCTCCGGTCGATTCGGCGGGTGCTCCGGCGGGGCAACTGGCAGATCGAGACGGCGCAAGACGGCGAGAAGGGAATGGACCTGTTCCGCAAGTTCGTCCCCGACGTCGTCATCTCGGACTTCCGCATGCCGGGAATGAACGGGGTCGAGTTTCTCGCGCGCGTGAAAGAGCTCTCTCCGCGCACCCAGCGCATCATGTTGACCGGCCAGGCCGACCACCAGGCCATCGAAGAGGCCATCAACCGGTCCGAGGTGTTCCGCTTCATCTCGAAGCCCTGGAACGACGCCGAGCTGCTCTTGATGGTGCGCAGCGCCTTCGAGCAGCACTCGCTGCTCGCTGAGAACGACCGGCTTTGCCAGCTCAACCAGTCGCAGAACGCCGAGCTGCGGGCCTTGAACGCCGACCTCGAACAGCGCGTGCTGGTGCGCACCCGAATGCTGACGCTCGCCAAGCGCGACTGGGAAATGACGTTCGACACCATCGACCACCCGCTGGCGGTCATCGACCTGCCCGACTTCCGCGTGCGCCGGGCGAACTTGGCCTACGCGAAGGTGGCGGGCCGGCCGATTCAAGAGCTGGGCGAACGGGCGCGGTGCCACAAGTTCCTCTTCGATAGGGAAGAACCTTGCGCCGGCTGCCCGCTCGTGGCGGGGAACCCCGCCCCCAGCCAGGGGCGCGCCGAAATCTCCCACGGCGAGAGCGCGTACCTGCTCACCGTCTATCCGATGGAAGAGAGGACGGCGGTCTGTTCGTACCGCGACGTCACCGAGGAACGGGCGATGACCCGCCACCTCATCGAGAGCGAGAAGATGGCGGCGGTGGGCAACCTGGCCGGCGGCGTCGCCCACGAAATCAACAACCCCCTGGGCGGCATTCTCGCCTTCGCCCAACTGATGCTGCGCGACGCCGGCCGCAGCCCGGAAGACCTCGAATCACTGGGGCTGATCGAGACCTCGGCCGTACGCTGCAAGCGAATCGTCGACTCGTTGCTCAAGTTCAGTCGCAAGAGCCGGGTCGAGGAACGCCGCGGCTTCGACCTGTCGCACTGCGCCGACGACGCGGTGGTGCTGTTCCGCGCTCAGTTGAAGAACTACCCGCGGGTGACGCTCGACACCCGCTTCGCGGACGGACTGCCCGAGGTCTTCGGAGAGCCGGCGCAGCTCGGGCAGGTGCTGCTGAACCTCTTGCAGAACGCCGTGCAGGCGCTGCCGAACGCCGAGGGTGCTCTCGCCATCGAGACCGGGGTGCGCGACGCGCGCTGCTTCGTGACGGTGTCCGACACCGGGTCCGGCATCAAGGCCGAACACCTGCCGCGCATCTTCGAACCGTTCTTCACGACCAAGCCGCCGGGCGAGGGCACCGGCCTCGGCCTCGCCATCGCCTACCGCATCGTGAAGGACCACGGGGGCGAGTTCGAAGTGCAGACCGAAGTGGGCAAGGGCTCGAGCTTCACGGTGTTGATTCCGGCCAAGCCGGGAGGTGCCACATGACGACC
Source organism: Archangiaceae bacterium (assembly GCA_023248915.1). Taxonomy (GTDB): domain Bacteria; phylum Myxococcota; class Myxococcia; order Myxococcales; family Myxococcaceae; genus JAHFDQ01. Next base: position 10,694 of record JAHFDQ010000159.1, read on the forward strand.
GAACCGAACGCGCTCGCCAAGGCCAAAGGGGCCAAGGTGCTGGTGGTCGACGACGACAAGGTGGTGCTGAAGGCCGCCAGCGAAATTCTCCGCCGGGCCGGTCACCAGGTGGTGGGCATCGACGACGCCGTCGAGGGGCTGGCCGCCTCGAAGGACCCGACCATCGACGTGGCGGTGCTCGACATCAAGATGCCGAACCTCTCGGGGTTGGACCTGTTGCGCGCCTTCAAGCAGGCCCGGCCCGACGTCGAGGTCATCATGATGACCGCCTTCGCCACCGTCGAGACGGCCGTCGAAGC
>JAHFDQ010000551.1 GCA_023248915.1 Archangiaceae bacterium
CGACAGGCAACTGCCGGTGGTGGTGTCGCAGAACAACGTCCCGTCCAGGCAGTCGGCGTTCTTCTCGCACCCGGCCCGGTCTTGGCAGAAGCCCGCGGTGTTGCAGAACTCGCGCGGCGTGCAGGCGTCGTTGGTGCGGCAGTAACAGGCCCCCGTCTGCGGCTCGCACCGGAAGGCGCTGGCGGGCTCGCCGCAGTCCTTGTCGACGCTGCACCCGCTGCCCTTCAGCCTTTCCTTCGGGCAAGCCGTCAACAGCGCCCCGAGCGCGAGGAAGACGAGGCCGGCGTGCTTCACGGGACGAAGGCCTCGGAGACGGCGATGGTGTAGCTCGACCAGGTGACCTCCGAGAGCGAGTCGTAGGGCCACTGCGCGTAGTCGAACTTCGGCGACCGCGAGGACAGCACCGCGGCGAACAGGGAATTGCCCGCCTCGGTGACCAGCATCTGCTGAACCGCCGGCTGCGGCACCACCACCCTCGTCTCGGACCCGGGCAACATCATCGTCCACAGCGTCACCGTGCCCATCATCGTCGGCTTCAGGATGAGCACCTCGTGGATGTCGGGGGTGGGCCCGGGCGCGACGTCCCACGAGATGGTGCCGTCGAAGCCGAGCGCGGCGCTGGGCTCCGAGAACACCGGCGTGGGCAGCATCGGGCCGATGGTGAGGCCGGCCGCCAGGTTTCCCGGCTGCCGGCGGAAGTAGTAGCTCACCGGGTAGGTGCCGGCTCCCGCTGCGTAGTTGAGGAAGACGAAATTCGAGCCGTCGAGCTGCGGGAAGCTCGGGAAAGACAACTGCGGCAGCGTCGAGGCCACCGAGGACGCGCCGGTGGTGCCGGTGCCCCAGTTGTTGGGGTTGGGCACGAAGCCCTCGGCGCCCAGGTCGAGCCAGGCGTAGACGCTGTTCAGCGCCGGAAAGCCCGGCCCGTCAATCTCGATGGGCGAGTCGATGGTGATGGGAGTCACGCCGTCCAGGTGCATGTCGAGGACGATGTCCTGGTTGACCGCCGGGTTGTCCGGCGAGGTGGTGATGCCGCGGCAGATGCCCATCAGGTACGGGGCGAACTCGCCGGTCTGCTTGTTCTTCACCCCTAGCACCGCGTACGTAGCTCGCAGGCCCGCCCGCGAATACAAGAGGTACTCGCCGGCTTCCTGCACCACCAGCCACTTCTCGCCGGTGTGGCTGGGCGCGCCCGCGTACGGCGGCCCGTCGTAGAGCGACGTCTGGGTGACGAAGACTCTCGCCTCGAGCGACTCGTTGCTGTTGAGCGCGTATGGCGGCTTGAAGCCGGTGACGCGGCCCGAGATGAGCGACGGCGGCACGCCGGGCGGCGGCGGACCGGGGCTGCCTCCGCCTCCGGTGCGGCCGACGAAGACGGTCAGGTTCTCCGACGTCACCGCCGTCACCGTGACGCTTTCGAAGCCGTCCTTCCAGACGGTGACCGTCTGCGCCTTCACCAGCGACGGGTCTGAGAAGGTGAGCTGGCCGCCCGAGTCTGTCTGTCCCTGGAAGGGGCTCGCTTCGTCGGTGCCGAGCAGCACGTTGGCCAGCGGCACCGGCAGGCCGAACAGCCCCTGCGTCGACTCGAGCACGGTGACGTTGAGGGTGCCCACCAGCGGGCCGCCCGACAGGCCCCCCGAGATGTTGCGCGGGTCGAAGTACGAGAAGCCCCCGGGCAGGGTGTCGGTCTGCCCGAGCCGGGCCAGGCCGACGTCCACCGCGCCCGTCTCGCCCTTCGGCGTCCGGCAGGTGAGGGTGTGGCTGTCCACCACCTTCACGTCCTTGGCGTGGTTGGGGCCGAAGGTGACGACGGTGGCGTCGCCGAAGCCGGCGCCGCGCACCGTCACCAGCGTGCCGCCCGAGACGGCGCCGCGCTCGGGCAGCACGCGCCCGACGGCCAGCGATTCGTCATAGGTGAAGGCCGCGGCGAGCACCGCCTCGTTCTCGGGGTCGGCCGCCTCGCGCACCCGGACGTCGCTGGCGCCGCCTCCCGAGCCGGCCGGAGTGGTGAGCGCGGCCTGGGTGTCGGTGACCGCCCCGTTCACGGTGGCGGCGAGCGCCCCGACGAAGACCTCGGCGTCGGCGGGGAGGCCCGAACCGGCCAGCGTAGCGGCGGTGCCTCCGGCCGACGGGCCCCGCGCGGGGGCGAGCGACGAAAGCTCGAGCCGGTAGGTGTATGCGCCCGCGTACGTCTGCAGGTTGCCGCCGCCGAAGTCGAGGACGACGTCCACCTTCCGGGGCCGGGCGCCGCGCGGCGGGACGAGCACCACCGTCTCGTGCGCGCTCTGGGTGACGACGCTGGCCGCCTGGCCGCCGAAGGTGACGCCGAGCCCCGCCGCGTCGAGCCCGCTGCCCACCAGGGTGACGGCGTTGCCGCCAGCCGCCGGGCCCAGGTGCGGAACCACCCCGCCGAGCCCGGGCGTCGCCGAGCCCGAGTCGAAGTAGTAGGCGCGCTGGGCGGTGAAGGCGTCGCGCGGCGTCGTCACCGTCACGTCCACCGAGCCGGCCGCGCTCGCGGGCGACGTCACCGCGGTGAGGTGAGTGGGGCCGTCCACCGTGAACGAGGCCGCCTCGGTCGGCCCGAACTTCACCGACGTCGCCCCGTCGAAGCCGCGGCCCGTCAACACCACCGACGTGCCTCCCGTCACCGGCCCGAACAGGGGCTCGAGCGACGTCACCGCCAGGTCGTCGAAGTACCGGTACACCCGGCGTTGAGAACCGACGCCGTTCTTGTTGTACACGGCCACGTCCACCGCGTCGGCCGCCAGTCCCCTCGGCACCACCACCTGGAGTTGCGTGGAAGAGACGAAGGTGACTCCGGGGCTGGACAGGGTGCCGAACAGCACCTCGACGTCGGCCGTGAAGCCCTGCCCGGCGAGCGTCACCGCATTGCCGCCGCGCAGCGGCCCTTCCTTGGGCGAAACACCCGTCAGGTAGAGCTCGTCGTAGTAGGTGAAGCAGCCGCTGCACACGAAGGTGCCGTTGCCGTTGGTGATGGTGACGTTGGTCAGCCCGGCTTTGCCGGCGGGGGCCCGGGCGTCGATGCTGTTGTCGTCGATGACCTGGAAGTCGATGGACGGGTTCGACCCGAACTTCAGCGTCGTCTTCTTCTTGGCGTCGGTGGCCCGGTCGGCGAAGCCCTGCACGAAGCCCGAACCGCTGAGCAAGACCTGGGTGCCGCCGGCGGCGCCCCCGCGCGGAGGCAGCACCTGGAAAACTTTCAGCTCGGGCGGCGGGCCACCATCGTCGCCCGCATCGGCCACCCCCGCGTCGAAGCCCCCGTCCTCAAGCCCGGCGTCTTCCCCGGGGGCCTCGGCGCCCGAGTCGCGCCCCTGCGGCGTCTTCCCACAACCGCAGCCCGGCAGGAGCGCCAGCCCGAGGGCCAGCGCCGCGAGCGCCACCCATCGGCTCGGGAAATTAGGGCTCATGGGAATTCCACCTTCAGCGTGTAGCTGTTGGCCACCCGCTCGGTCGACCCGGAGACTCTGAGAACCAGCTTCACCCCGGCGGCCTCCGCCGCGCTGGCCGAAACCGACGGCGCCGCCGCGTCCTCCGAGCAGCGCCACTCGGCTCCGGAACCCGAGTCGAGCAGGCACAGCCGCAACAGCCCGTGGCCCGAGTCGTAATTGGTCAGCGATACGGTCAGCCCCTTGCCGGCCGGCGCCGTCGCCGAAAAATGGTCTCTGTCCTGCGGGCAGATGCTGCCGTCCACCGTGCCGGCCGCGTTCACTGGAGTCGCCTGGGCCGACGTGTCGTTGGGCTCGTAGGAATCGTCATCGCAGGGGGTGCCGCGCGAGAGCAGGAAGGTGACGTCGTACGGCTGGTAAGGGTCGGTCGAGCTGATGGCCACGAAATAGGTGGCCGGCGCCGAGGCCACGTACGAAACGAGAAGCTTGCCCGCCGACAGGGTGCGGCCGGTCGAGTCCTTCACCACCGCGCTGAAGGCATTCTCGGAGAACGGGTCGGCGTCGACGTTGACGCCGAGCT
>JAHFDQ010000160.1 GCA_023248915.1 Archangiaceae bacterium
GTGACAGCGGTGGTGCAGGCAGCGTCGGTGAAGAAGAGGGCGCTCGACGAAGTCGATGAAAGTGAAACGTCGGTTGCCGCCGTGACGGGGCTGGGCAGGGCCGCGGCGTCCTGTACCTCGACCGTCACCACCGCCGAGCAGGCGCCGGCCGCCAAGGCCTGGGAAGCCGAGGTGAAGGCCAGGGCGGTGGCTGAGGTGAGGGTTTCGGTCTGCGAGGCCGACGCCAGGCTGGCACTCGAGGCGGTGAGGACGGCGCTGCCAGGAGAAGTCCCCTTGAAGCGGAAGCTGGCCGTGGGAGCAACCGCGAGCGAGGTTAGCGCCGTGCCCAAGCAACTGGTGTCCGAGGCGCCGTAGAAAGTCACCGTGGCGGGGCTGGCGGTGAGCGTGGCGACGACTCCCCCGGCCGAGGAAACGAGGTTGTCGAGTGTGTCACGAGCTTCGAGCGAGACGAGGTCCGAGCAGGTGCCGCTGGATAGGGTTTGCGCCGCGCTCGTGAAGACCAGCTTCGCCGCGGCCCCGGCGGTGATGTCGAAGGGCTGGCTGGTGGCGGACGCCAGCGAACCGGCGCTCGCGACGAGGGTGTAGCCGACGGCGGCGCGGTCGATGGACAGCGCCGGGAAAGCGGCGACGCCAGCGACCGCGGCGACCGCGGCGGCGCCCGAGAGCGTGCCGGACCCGGGGTTGCTGCCGAGGGCGAGGGCGATGCTGGCGGTGGACGTCGTCACCGCGTTGTCGAACGCGTCGAGCACCTGCACCTGCACCGGCGGAGTGAAGACGGCTCCCGCGAGTGAGCTCGAGGGGGGCGTCAGGAAGTACAGCCGCGCCGCGGCGCCCACCGCGAAGACTTCGGTCTGGCTGGCGGACGTGACGCTTCCACCCGATGCCGCGGTGAGGATGGGCGAGTTGGCCCGGTTGTCGCGGAACCTGAAGCTGGCGGCCGGGGCGGCCGAAACGCTGGTGACCGGCGTGCCGGTGCAGCTCCCGTCGGACGCGGCGTAGAAGGCCAGCGTCGTCGAGGTCGACGTCAGAGTCCCCACCGTCGGCCCGGCCACCGCATTTCCGAGGGCGTCCTCGAGCTCGAGGCCCGCCGGCGCCGAACAGTCGCCCGCGGTGAGGCTCTGGGCGGCCGAGGTGAAGGCCCACTTCGCCGCCGCGCCCGCGATGATGTCGAAGGGTTGGCTGGTGGCGCTGGTAAGCAGGACAGCGCTGGCGGCGAGTGTGTAGCCGGTGCCCGCCCGGTCGATGGACAGCGCCGGGAATGAAGCGAAGCCGCTCGCGGCTGGGAGTGGGGCAGCACCCGCGAGCGTCCCCGAGCCGGGGTTGCTCCCGAGGGCCAAGGCGACGCTCGCCGTCGACGTCCCGACCAGGTTGCCAAAGGCGTCTTGCACCTGCACTTGCACGGCGGGAGTCAGCGCCGCGCCGGCAGACGCTCCGGCCGGCTGGGTCGAAAAGGCAAGCTTCGCTTCGGCGCCCGGCACGACGATCTCGACCTGATTCGCCGGCGTGAGCGCCACGCCCGCCACGGTGATGGACGGCGAACCGGCGTGAGTATCGCGGCAGCGGAAGCCGGCGGACGGGCCCACCGGCAGCGAGGTGAAGGCCGGCCCCGCGCAGCCGCTGTCCGAGGCCGCGTAGAAAGCCAGAGTCGGAGAGTCGGACGAAAGCGAAGCCGCCACCGGTGCCGCCACCGCGTTGTCGAGGGCGTCGAGCAGTGCCACCGTCACCAGCCCCGAGCAGGTTCCGGCGGCGAGAATGAACGCGGGCGAAGTGATGACCAGCTTCGCCGCCGCGCCGCTCGAGATGTCGAACGGCAGACTGGTGGCGCTGACGAGCCCCGACGCGCTCGCGACCAGAGTGTAGCCGGCGCCGGTCCGGTCGATCGACACGGTCGGGAAGGTGGCCACGCCGGCGGAGACCGCGATCGGCCCAGCCCCGGCCAGAGTGGCTCCCCCCGGGCTTGCGCCGAAGGCCAGTGCGACGCTCGCGGTCGTGGCGAGCACGGGGTTGTCGAAGGCGTCGGTCACGCGCACTTGCACCGCCGGTATGAGCACCGACCCCGCGGGCGCCGCGGCGGGCTGGGTGAGGAAGGCAAGCTTAGCTTCGGGGCCGGCGGTGAACGTCTCGATCTGGGTCGCCACCGTGAGGCTCCCGCCCGCGCAGCCGATTGCGGTGGTGCCGGCGTGCGTGTCGCGAAAGCGGAAAGTCGCCGTTGGGTTCAACACGGGGAATTCAACGGGCGGGCCCGAGCAGGTCCAATCGGCCGCGTCGTAGAACGTCACCGTCGCCGGAGCCGATGCCAGCGCGGCGGGCAGCGTCACCGCCACCGGGTTACCGGCGGCATCTTCGATGACGACCGTCACCGGGGCCGAACAGTCGCCCGCGACCAGCGCCTGTGGCGTCGTCGTGAAGACGAGCTTCGAGGCCGGCCCGACCGCGATGTCGAACGGCAGGCTGGTGGCGCCGGCAAGCCCCGTCGCGCTTGCCACCAGCGTGTACCCGCTGCCGACCAAGTCGAGAGACAGCCCGGGGAACGTCGCCATTCCGGCGACGGCGTTCGCTGTCACCGTTCCCGCCAGGGCAGCTCCCCCGGGATTGACGCCGAGGGCCAGCGTCACCGCATCGGTCGAGGTGGACACCGTGCTGCCGAGCACGTTCAAGACGGACACCCGCACGGACGGAGTCATGGCCGCGTTGGGCGCCGCATTCGACGGTTCGGTGGTGAAGAAGAGCTGGGTCGGCGGCAGGCTGCAGACAGGGAACGCGAACTTGACGTTGCTGCCGCCATTTGTGGAGTTGGTGGCGTTGATCGTGGGCCCCGCCCTCATCTGGTGGCTGATCGAGACGTCCTCGAGATTGAACGTCCCCAGGCCGTTCCAGGTTCGAATCGTCGCCGCGGGTTTCGAGCCGATGACGATGGAATCGGCGTCGTTTGCGCACGCGATGTTGCCGCCGCCATTGAGAGTCACGACGCCGGCGTTCAAGAAGTTGCCACCCAGCGTCAAGTCGCCAGTGCCCGTGTTCGAGAAGACTCCCAGGGCGCCCACCGTCAGGACGCCGTTCACGGTCAGGTTATTGGAAGCTCCTTGATCGAAGGTCCCCGAGGCCACAGCCAGGGGGCCACCGGTGGAAAAGTCGGACGCCAGCGTCACCACCCCTGAGGGCTTGCTGACCGAGAGCGGGCCGGTTGGGGCGAGACCTCCGGGAACGGCCGCTATCGTCTGGTTGGTCGAGCCGACGAGGTTGATCGCCGCCCCCCCGCCGCTGGCCTTGAATCCGAGGAGCACGTTGCCGCCGACGTTCCAGGTTCCCTCGAGGAGGCCGCTCGAATTCGTGAGATTCCCGGCAACCGTCAGCGTGGCGGGAATTGCCAGGCTGGTGGGGGTCACGAAGAAGTCGTCCCACAGGTTCACTGTGACGTTGTTTGCCGCCAGCACGTCCGTCAGGTCGACGCCGAAGGCGAGCAGGCCGTTGTCGTTCTTGCGCTCGATCGGGTCGAAGACGACGGTTCCACCGTTGTGAACGAACGTCCCGCCCGTCTGGGTGATCAGGTCGACGACGCTGTCCACTTCGAAGACGTCGTACCCGATGCTGAGGGTGCCTGTCGGGGCCGTGAAGGTGCCCTGCGTCAACGTCAACTGCGAGATGGCCATGTCCGTCGTCCCATCGGCGGGAGTGACGGTTCCCGAAGACTTGTCGATGATGAGCTGTCCGGTCCGCCCACCTGACGCGTACTCGTAGGTCTGGGCGCCCGTCCCGTTCAAGGTGATCGCCGCGGGGGCCAGGTCCCGGGGGTCGGCCATGACGTAGTCCGCTTGGCTGCCGACGACCAGATTGCCCCGCACCTCCCAGGTTCCGACGAGGACGCCGTTGGTGTGGGTGAAGTTGCCGAGCGCGACGATCGAGGCGCCCGCAACCGTTCCGAACATGGACGGCGTGTCGAACGTCGACGGATCGTAAACGTTGACCTCGACGTTGTTGAGCGTGAACCCGGGCGGCACGTCCGCCCAGAACCAGATGTTCCCGCCGTTGTTGTCGTTCTCGGCCGGGTCGAAGACCACCGTTCCACCGTTGTGGTTGAACGTTCCGCCGGGCCCCACCCGGAAGATGGTGAGGTCGGTCGGGCCAATGCAGCAGGGGTAGTTGTACCCGACGGCCAGAGTACTGCTGGTGCTGGTGAACGTGCCGCCGGTGAGGCTGAACTCCCCCTGGACGGCAATGGACTGCGTCGAGCCGAGAAACGTGCCTGCCGCCTGGCTGTAGTTCGAGGTCCCGACGGTGATCGCGGCGCCCTGGGTGATCGTCCCCGTGTAGCCGGCGACGATGTCGATGCCGCCGACGTCTATCGCCTGGTCGATGTTCGGCGAGCAGTTCGAGAAACAGGTGCCGTCGAACTTTGCGACCTGGTTGGCGCTCGGCTGACCGGGCGGGCTCCAGTTTCCCGCGGTCCTCCACAGGGCGTCGGCCCCGCCTCCCACCCAGAGCTTGGTCGGGCCGCCCGCGGCCGCCGCCGGCACCGCCCAGGCGGAGAGGACGACCACCAATATCGAAGTCAGGCCTCGAGGCGCGTTCACCGTTGAGTCCCACGATACCCGAGCCAGTCGCCGAGAAGCTCGTTCGGCCGGGCGCCGACCGCCCCGGCTCGAAGTCGCCGCGACGAGTCGCCCAGGACCTCGAACGTCAGGCACAGCCACGAAGCCGGCACCGCCTCGGGCACCTTGTCCACCCACTCCACCAGCATCGCGCCGCCGCTTCCGACGAGATCGAAGAAGCCGGTGGCGTACAGCTCGTCGACGTCCCCCAGGCGGTACAGGTCGGCGTGGTAGAGCGGCAGGCGCCCCTGATACGGATTCACGATCGCGAAGCTCGGGCTGGAAACCTGGCCTTCCGGCACTCCGGCGCCCCGGGCGACGCCGCGCGCGAAGAGCGTCTTGCCCGCGCCCAGCTCGCCGATCAGCCCGACGAAGTCTCCGGGCTCGAGCAGCCGCCCCAGGCGCTCGCCCAACGCGAAGGTTTCGTCGGGCGACGCCGCCTCGAGGGTCAGGTCCGCCACCGCACCCACACCTGGCCGAGCCCTTCGAGGAGGTCGGACGCCACCAGCCCCATCAGGCCCGTGCGCTTCACCACCAGGTCGGCGGCGAGCCCGTGCGCGTACACGCCGGTCACGGCCGCGTCTTCGGGCGACAGGCCTTGCGCCAGCAACGCACCGCAGATGCCCGAGAGGACGTCTCCGGTGCCGCCGGTCGCCATGCCGGGGTTGCCGGTGGGGTTGACGAAGACGGTGCCGTCTTCCCGCGCCACCAGCGTCCGGGCTCCCTTCAAGACGACGGCCACCTGGTGGGCGCTGGCCAGACTTCTCACCGCGGCGATCCGGTCCCCTTGCACCTCGGCCACCGGCTTGTTCATCAGCCTCGCCATCTCGCCGGGGTGCGGCGTCAAGAGCAGCGGCCCCTTCGCCCGCTTCAGAGCCTCGAGGTTGGACGCAAGCGCGTTCAGCCCATCGGCGTCGAGCACGCAGGGAATGGTCAGCTCTTCCAGGAGCGCCGCCAGCAGCTTCGGGGTCTCGTCCCCCCGCTGAATTCCGGGCCCCAGCACCACCGCCTGCTTGCCCTCGGCGGCTTCGAGCAGCGGATTCAGATCGGCCAGCCCCAGCCCGCCGTCGGACACCAGCTCGAGCCCCATCAGCTCAGGGGCGTGCGCCATCACCGGCACCAGCGCCTCGGGCCGGGTCGCCACGGTGACGAGGCCGGCCCCGGCGCGCAAGGCCCCGAGCCCGGCCAGGGCCGCCGCCCCCGTCTTTCCCCAACTGCCCGCGACCACCAGCACGTGGCCGAAGGTGCCCTTGTGAGCGTCGGGCTTACGCGGCGCCAGGCGGCCCCGGACGTCGGACTCTTCGAGCAGGTAGACGGCCGGCCCCTTCAGCACCTTGGTCGCCGCGCGGGGAATGCCGATGTCGATGACCTCGAGCTCGCCGCACCGCCACGCTCCCGGTTCGACCGCCTGCCCCACCTTCAGGTGCGAGAATGCCAGCGTGACGTCGGCGGTGACGCAGGGGACGAACGGCTGGCCGGTGTCGCTCGACAGGCCCGACGGCAGGTCGGCGGCGATCACCTTGGCGCCGGCCGCCCTCCACTCCGAGATGCGGCCGATGGCGTCGGCGTACTTGTCCTCGGGAGCCCGGCTGAGCCCGGTGCCGAGCAGCGCGTCGATGATGACGTCGCCCGCGCCGATCGGCAGCTCGGGCGGAATCGCCGCCGGGGTGAGGCCGCACGCCTTCAGCGCCTTGAAGTTCCGCGCCGGCTCTCCCTCGAGCGCTTCGCCCAGCACCGTCAGCTCGACCGACACCAGCCGCCCCGCGCCGTGAAGGGCGCGCGCGGCCACCAGCCCGTCTCCGCCGTTGTTGCCCTGCCCGCACAGGACGAGGATTCGCCCCGTCGGAGACGCCAGCTCGAGCGCCTTTCGCGCGAGGGCCGACCCCGCGTTTTCCATGAGCAGCGCCGCCGGCATGCCGTGCTCTTCGGTCGCCGCGCGGTCGAGCTCGCGCATCTCGTGGGTCGTCAGTGCGCGCTTCATCGGTTGTCCCCCTGCCCCTGAATGATGACGGTGGCCGCGGCCACCCCCGCGTCGTGGGTCAGCGCAAGAAGCAACTCGCCGCCCCTCCGTTCGACCTCGGCCCGGGCGACGCCCGAGAGCCGGAAAGAGGGCGGGCCTTCAGCGCGCGTGACTTCCATGTCCAGCCAGCGCAGCCCCGGGGGCGCCCCCAGGGCCTTGACCAGCGCTTCCTTCGCCGCGAAGCGCGCCGCGTAGGCGGTCGCCCTGTCGGCCCGGGCGCCGCATACGGCCTTCTCGGCGTCGGTGTACACCCGCGCGACGAAGCGTTCGCCGTGCGGTCCGGAGAGGATCTTCCGGATTCGGTCGATCGAGCAGACGTCCATTCCCAGGCCGAGCACGGGCATGGCGGGGCTACGGCCTCATCAGGTCGAGCATCTCTCGCACCGCGCGCTCGAAGCCCACCAACACGGCCCGGGCGACGATGGCGTGGCCGATGTTCAGCTCGTCGATCTCGGCGATGCGGGCGACCGGCCCCACGTTCTCGTAGTTGAGGCCGTGGCCCGCGGCGACTCCCATGCCGAGCTTGGCGGCGGCCTTGGCGGCGTCGACCACCCGGCCCAGCTCGCGGGCACGCTCGCGCGCGTTTCGCCCCTCGCAGTAGCGACCGGTGTGAAGCTCGACCCGGTCGGCGTTCACCTTGTGGCAGGCGCGCACCTGATCGAGATCGGGGTCGACGAAGAGCGAGACGACGATCTCGCCGTCCTTCAGGTTCTTCACGATCTTGGTGATCGCGTCGCGCTGCGAGGCGACGTCGAGGCCGCCTTCGGTGGTGAGCTCTTCCCGGCGCTCGGGCACCAGCGTCGCCATGTCGGGCTTGTACTCGTAGGCGACCTTGACCATTTCCTGAGTCGCGGCCATCTCGAGGTTGAGCTGGGTCTGGCAGGTTTCCCGCAGCACCCTCAGGTCCCGGTCCTGGATGTGGCGGCGGTCTTCGCGGAGGTGAATGGTGATCTGCCCCGCCCCGGCGAGCTCGGCCAGCGCGGCGGCGGTCACCGGGTCGGGGTAGTGCGCCTTGCGCGCCTGGCGCAGCGTCGCCACGTGGTCGACGTTCACTCCCAGCCGCTGCGTCATCTTCGGGTCCTTTTCGTTCCGCCCGCCTTGGGGCGGGGCATGCGGTGCTTTTTCGACGGAGCCGCCAGGCGCCGGATTGCGTCGGCCAGCTTGTCGGGGCGTTCTTCGGGGACGCAGTGGCCCGTCCCGGCCAGCCATTCGATGGGCGTCCTGAGAGCGCGCGCCACCTGCTCGCCCTGGGCCGGGGTCGCCAGGCGATCGCGGTCTCCCCAGAGCACGGCGGTGGGCACGGCCCCGGCGTTCAGCGCCTCGACTGGTATCCGGTACGCCGCCAGATCGCGCAGGCCCTCGAGCATCGCCGGGTAGAAGTTCTTCGCGGCCGCGGCGGCGACGTAGCCGTCCACGACGGCGGGCGTCACGGCTTCCGGCCGGCCGAAGATCAGCCGCAGGTAGGCCCGGGTGAACAGGCGGCTGGTGGGAAACCGGCCGACGACTTCCATCACCCGGTCGCTGGCGGGCGCCGAGAGCGCGCGCCGCACCGGCGCGGGTACGCCGCCGATCGGCGCCGACGACACCACCAGCCCGGTCACCCGGCCTGGGTAGCGGGCCGCCAATTCCATCGCCACTGCGCCGCCGAACGAGTGGCCGGCCACCACCGCGCTCGGCACCTCGAGGCGGTCGAGCAGCGCGACGGCTTCGGCGGCGACAGCGCGGACGGCGAGCGGGCAGTAGGCGCCCGACCTGCCCGAGCAAGGCAGGTCGAAGGAGATCAACCGCAGGCCCTCTGGGCCGAGCGCCAAGAGTGGATCGAAGACGTGCGACGACGCTCCGAGGCCGTGCACCAGCAGCACCGGCGACCCTTCGCCCTGGTCGCGATGGAAGAGGCGCGATTCCAAGGCCCCCCTCTTAGCAGCCCCAGGGCCTGTCGGCACGCTTGCTTCCGGGCGGGCGGGCTTCAGCCCAGCGCGCGGGTGACCGTCTCGGCGATTTCCTTGGCGTACCGGTCGTTCCGCGTGGCGTCGGGCCCCTCGATGAGGATTCGCACCTTGGGCTCGGTGCCCGAGAAGCGCACCAGCACGCGGCCCGACCGGGCCAGCTTCGACTCGACCCCGCGGATGGTGTTCATCACCTCGGTCAGCTCGCCCAGATCGCGCCGCTGCTTCACCATCACGTTGAGCAGCGTCTGAGGGACCGGTTCGAAGATCGACGTCAACTCGGACAGCGGCTTTTCCTTCCGGCAGACGACCGCGAGCAACTGGAGCGCGGCCAGTACGCCGTCGCCAGTGGTGGCGTGGTCGAGGAAGATGAGGTGGCCCGACTGCTCGCCGCCCAGGTTGTAGCCGTTCTTGCGCATCTCTTCGACGACGTACCGGTCGCCGACCTTGGTGCGGGCCACCTTCACGCCGAACCGGTCGACCGCGCGGTCGAGGCCGAGGCTGGACATGACGGTGGCGACCAGCGTGCGCTTCTTCAATTCCTGCCGCTCGACCAGCTCGCCGGTGCAGATGGCCATCACCGCGTCGCCGTCGACCACCCTGCCCTTCTCGTCGACCACGATCAGCCGGTCGGCGTCGCCGTCGAGCGCGATGCCGATGTTCGCGCCGTGGCGCAAGACCGCCTTCGCCAGGGCGTCGGGGTGCAGCGCGCCGCAGCGGTGGTTGATGTTCTTCCCGTCGGGCTGCACGCCGAGCTTCACCACCCGCGCGCCCAGCTCTTCGAGCACCATCGGCGCCACCCGGTAGGCGGCTCCATTCGCGCAGTCGACCGCGATGGTCAACCCCTCGAGGGTCAGCTCGCGCGGGAAGGTGTTCTTCAGGAAGACGATGTACCGGCCGCGCGCGTCTTCGAGCCGAATCGCGCTGCCGACCTTGGTGGCGGTGGGTCGCAGGTGGTCGATCGCCCGGTTGGCGATGAGGTTCTCGATCTCAACTTCGGTCTCGTCGGGAAGCTTGAACCCGTCGCGCCAGAAGAACTTGATGCCGTTGTCCTGGTAGGGGTTGTGCGAGGCCGAGATGACGGCTCCGGCGTCGGCGCGCATCGAGGTGGTGATGTTGGCAATCGCCGGGGTGGGCAGCGGCCCCACCATGGCGACGTCGACGCCCATCGAGGTGATGCCGGCGGCCAGCGCGCTCTCGAGCATGTAACCCGACAGCCGGGTGTCCTTGCCGATCACCACCCGGTGGCGGTGGGTGCCGTTGCGGATGAGGTACGCCAGCGCGCGGCCCAACTGCATGGCCACCTCGGCGGTCATCGGGTGGACGTTCGCCACGCCGCGCACGCCGTCGGTGCCGAACAGCTTCTCGGCCCCTCGACCTTCCTTCGGGCTCGCCTTGACCATCGTCCCTGTCGCCTTTCGACCGGCCGCCCTTATACCCCGCGGCCCGCCCCGGTCGAAGCTAGGCAGCCGGCCGTGGGCGGGCAATGCGCCGCCTGCCCCCTCGCAGGGCGTAGCTTCAAGGGCCGAACCGGCTTCCCCCGTCGGTCGCGGCGCGAATCGCCTCGGCCACGGCGAGGGCCTCGCGGGCCTCGGCGACGTCGTGCACCCGGACCACGTCGGCGCCAAACGACGCCGCCACCACGGCTACGGAAGCGGCCGTGGCCCCGGCGCGCTCGGCAACCGGCCGGTCACCCACCAGCTTGCCGAGGAAGGCCTTCCGGCTGGGGCCGACGAGGACCGGCTGCCCGAGCACGCGGAAGTCTCGCAGCCGGCGCAAGAGGAACAGGTTGTGGCCAAGAGTCTTTCCGAAGCCGATGCCGGGGTCGACGAAGACGGCTTCGCGCCGGACGCCCGCCCGCACCGCCCGGTCCACCGCGGCCGCGAGGACCTCGAGTACCTCGGCGACAACGTCACCGTAGCTGGGGCCGCGCTGCATCGTCTCGGGCGTGCCCTGCATGTGCATCAGGCAGCAGCCGGCGCCGGCGGCCGCGACCACGCCCGCCAGGGCCGGATCGAAGCCGAAGCCGCTGACGTCGTTCACCATCGCTGCACCCGCAGCCAGGGCCTCGCGGGCCACGCTCGCCTTGGTGGTGTCGATCGAGATCGGCACCCGGGTGGCTTCCTTCAGGCCGCGAACCACCGGCAGCACCCGGGCGAGTTCTTCGTCGGCGGGCACCGGGACGGCCCCGGGCCGGGTCGACTCGCCCCCAACGTCGAGCAGGTCGGCCCCCGCGGCGGCCAGGGCCAGCCCGTGGGCGACGGCGGCGGCCGGGTCGAGGTACCGGCCGCCGTCCGAGAAGGAGTCGGGCGTGACGTTGACGACGCCCATCAGATGCGTGCGCGAAGGAAGGTCGAGGGTCGAGTCGCCGAGGCGCACCGGGCGGAGCGGTTCCGCGGCTCGGAGCGCCC
>JAHFDQ010000552.1 GCA_023248915.1 Archangiaceae bacterium
ACGAGGACGGCCAGAAGCTGCGCGGCTTCCCGCTAGTGGCGGGCTTCGCCATCGACGGGGCGCCGGCGCTGGGCGACCTCGACGACGACGGCGCGCTCGATGTGGCCTTCGCCGCGGCCGACGGCAGCGTCTACGCGGTCAACGGCAAGGGCAAGGTGCTTCCGGGCTTTCCGGTGCAGGTGAAGGGCCGGGTCGAGGGCGGAGTCGCCATCGGCGACCTCGACCGGTCGGGCAAGAACGTGCTGGTGGTGGCCTCGAGCGAAGGCGCCGTGCACGCCTTCACCGGGGCCGGGAAAGAGCTGCGCGGCTTCCCCTCGAAGGTGCCCGGCGAGCTGACCGCGACCCCCTTCCTGACCAAGGCCGGCAAGGACGGGCCGGTAGCGGTGGTGGTGGGTTCTCCGGACGGGACGCTGGCCGCGTTGCGCTTCGAAGGGGCTCCGGGCACGGCCGCCCTTTCCATCGTCTGGGCCGGGTCCGGCCACGACGCCGCCCGGACCGGCCGCTTCTTCCCCAGCCCCGGCCGGTACAAGGACTTGGCGGTGGCCCCGAAAGAGCCTCGGGTGCAGGACGCGCTCGGCGCCGACTGGCACTACTTCTCGGTGGACGGGGTGAAGGAACCGACCGTGCCGCTGGCCTGGGTGAAGGACGACAAGGTCCAGCGCGAGCTCGAGGGCAAGCGCGAGCTTCCTGCCGGCACGGCCAAGAAGGGCGAGCGCTGGAGATTCGAGCTCAGCCTCGGCTCACGCGTGGCGAAGAGCCCCGACGTGAAGGTGCTGGACACGGCCCCCACCGCGCCCGAGGCGCGGCTGACTCCCGAGCGCCCGTCGCGCGCGACGCCGGTGCGGGTCGAGCTGGCGAAGCCCTCGACCGACGCCGACGGCGACAAGCTGACCTACCGCTACGCCTGGCTGGTGGACGGAGTTCCCGCGAAGGCCGCCGGAGCCGACCTGCCGTCCGACAAGCTGAAGAAGGGCCAGCGCCTGACCGCCGTCGTCATCGCCTCGGACGGCGCGCTCGACAGCCCCCCGGGGACGGTCGAAGCCACCGTCGCCAACACGGCCCCCGGCGCCCCTTCCGTGGCCCTGTCGCCGGCGGCCCCGAAGCGCGGCGACGAGGTCAAGGCGTCGGTGGCCAAACCGGCGGCCGACCCCGACGGCGACGCGCTGACCTACCGCTACCGGTGGACGGTGGACGGCCAGGCGATGAGCTACCCCGAGGCGCGCGCGGCCTTGCCGGCCTCGGCCTGGCACAAGGGGCAGAAGCTGGGCGTTTCGGTGGTGGCCTTCGACGCCGACGACGAAGGGCCGGCGGCGACCGCGACCGCGGCGGCGGTGAATTCGCCTCCGCCCGCTCCCGAGGTCGCGGTGGTGCCGGCTGCGCCGCGCACCGGGCAGGCGCTGCGCGTCACCGTCACGGCCCAGAAGCCCGACGCCGACGGCGACCCGATCAGCTACCACGCGGCCTGGGCCCGGAACGGCAAGCCGTTCTCGGCAGCCGCCGGGCCGGGGTCGCTGGAAGTGCCGGGCGCCGAGGTGAAGCTCAGCGACACCTGGTCGGTGAAGGTGACGCCCAACGACGGCGAGGCCGACGGGGCCGAAGGCAAGGCCGAGGCGAAGGTGCGGAATTCGCCTCCCGGCGCTCCGACGGTCGCGCTCGAGCCTTCGCAGCCCCGGGCGGCAGGCGCGGTCGAGGCGAGGCTGGTGCGCCCCTCGGAAGACCCGGACGGCGAGACGGTGCGGTATCGCTACGCCTGGACGCGGGCGGGCAAGCCGGTCGAGTCGGCCAAGGACAAGACGAAGCTCGGCGCGCCCGACTTGAAGAAGCACGAGCGGGTACGGGTGACGGTGACGCCGCTCGACGCCGCGGGGTCGGGGGCCGACGGGGCCGCCGAGGTCGAGGTGGCCAACACGCCGCCCGGCGCTCCGGGCATCGCCCTCGAACCTACCAACCCCAACTCGCAGAAGGCGCTGAAGGCGGTGGTGAAGAAGCCCGCGGCCGACGACGACGGCGACGCGGTCAGCTACCGCTTCCAGTGGTATCGGGACGGGGCGCTCCAGTCCTTCCCCGAGTCGCAGAGCGAAGTCCCCGCCTCGGCCCTGAAGAAGGGCGCCCACTGGACGGTGGTGGCGCGGGCCCATGACGGCGAGGCCCTCGGCCCTCCGGCGACCGCCGCGGCGACGATTGGCAACTCGGCCCCGCCCGCCCCGAAAGTGACGCTCGCGCCCCAGCCGCCGCGCCGGGGCACCGGGCTGCGCGCGCAGGTGGCCGATGCGGTCGACCCCGACGGAGACCCGGTGTCGTACCGGTACGAGTGGCGGCGCGACGGCAAGCCGGTCACCCTGCCCCCGTCGGCGTCCGAGGTCAGCCGGACCGGCGACGACAGCCCCTGGAAGGGCGAGCTCTGGTCGGTGGACGTGGTCGCCTCGGACGGCAAGGCCGATTCGCCGCCGGCCCACGCGGAGGTCCGCATCGCCAACAGCGCTCCCACGGCGCCGGGGGTGTCACTCTGCGACGGGCCGATTCGCGCGGGCAGCTCGCCCGAGGTGACGCTCGCCAAGGCCTCGGAAGACGCCGACGGCGACACGGTGGCCTACCGCTACGCCTGGACGGTGGGCGGAAAGCCTGCGCCTTCGCTCGACGGCAAGAAGGCGCTCACTCCCGCCAACTACAAGAAGCGCGACGTGCTGCGGGTGGCGGTGACGCCTTCCGGCGGCGCCGAGGACGGCCCGACCGGCTTCGCCGAGTGCACCGTCGAGGACACGCCGCCGACGGCGCCCGAGATTGCGCTCGAGCCCGCGCAGCCGACCGCCGCCAGCGCCTTGAAGGTGCGCATCGCCCGCCCCGCGACGGACGCCGACGGCGACCCGGTCGTCTACCGCTACGCGTGGACCCGCGACGGGCTGCCCTTCGCTCCCGAAGGCGCGGGTGACCAAGTGAAGGCTGGGCAACTCAAGCGCGGCCAGGTGCTGTCCGTCACCGTCACCTCGGACGACGGCGAGCAGCACGGCGGCGCGGCGACGGCGTCGGCCCAAGTGGCGAACACCGTGCCGGCGCCTCCCAAGGTCAGCCTCTCGCCCGCCAGGCCGGTTGTGGGCGCCAAGCTGGTCTGCGCGGTCGACCTGCCCAAGGACGCCGACGGCAACCCGGTGACCGCCGTCATCGCCTGGCGGGTGGACGACAAGCCCTCGCCGCTGGCGTTCGGTTCGGCCGAGCTGCCCGCGGGGGTGGTGAAGAAGAACGAGGCCTGGACCTGCGAGGCGAAGAGCGACGACGGCCACGGAGTTTCGGCCGCCGCCACCGCGAGCGTCACCATCGCCAACAGCGTGCCGGGAACGCCCGAGGTGAATGTCGAACCCGACCACCCGGGCACGGGCACCGAGCTGCGCTGCCGGGTGACCGCTGACGCGCGCGACGCCGACGGCGACCCGGTCACCTACCGGTACCGTTGGCTGGAAAACGGCAAGCCGGTGGCGCCCGGCGCCGACCCGACCCGCGTCGCGGGCAGCCAGACCCGACGGGGCCGCAAGTGGCGGTGCGAGGTGACGGCCAACGACGGGGCGGCCGACGGCCCGACGGCAGGCGCCGACCGGGCCATCGGAAACTCGCCGCCGACGCCCGCCCGGGTCGCGCTGAAGCCGCGCACGCCGCGCGCCCAGCAGGCGCTCGAGTGCGAGCTGTTGGCCCCGGCCGCCGACCCCGACGGCGACTCGGTCACCTACCGCTACGCCTGGTTCAAGGACGGCGCGCCGCAGAAGGGCTCGACCCGGCCGGTGCTCGCCGCGACCCAGGTCAAGTCCGGAGACCTGTGGAGCTGCCAGGTGACCGCTTCCGACGGAGAGCTCGAAAGCCCCCCGGCGCAGAGCGGCGACGCGCCGGTGCCGTGACGGGGCCTCTTCGCGCAACGCGCTTCCGGCCGGCCCGGTTGTCGCCTATGACGGCCCCCGAGCGATGAGCAACGCGGTTCAACCCCCCGCT
>JAHFDQ010000553.1 GCA_023248915.1 Archangiaceae bacterium
GATTCGCGCGCCCGAGTTTCTCGCCCTCGCCCGCGCGCTGAAGGCGGCCGACCCGGGCCGGCCGGTGGTCGCCGGCGGCCACTTCGCGTCGTGCGCGGCGACCGACCTGCTCGAGCGCCACCCCGAGCTGGACCTCATCGTCATTCACGAGGGCGAGCGGGCCCTGGTCGAGCTGGCGGACCTGGGGGCGGAATTACCCGCGGCCGCGGCGGCGCTCCGGGGCATGGCCGTGCGCGTGGGCGGCCGGCCGACACTGACGCCCCCGCGGCGCATCTTGGACGACCTCGACCTGTTGCCCGCCCCCGACCGCACCGGGCCGGCGCGGCTGGTGGCCGGCGTGCCGACCGCCTACCTGATGGGCAGCAGGGGCTGCGTGAGCACCTGCGACTACTGCTGTATCACCACGCTGCACAGGCTGGCCCCGGGCCGCGTCTTCCGCCAGCGCGCGCCCGAGAAGGTGGCCGACGAGATGGCGGCGCTCTACCACCAGCACGGGGTGCGCCAGTTCGTCTTCCACGACGACAACTTCCTGGTGCCTTCCTACACCCACAACTCGGCGCGCATCGAACGGCTCGACTCGGCGCTCCGCGGCCACCAGGTGCGCGACGTCGGCCTGGTGTTGAAGTGCAGCCCGCGCGACGCCGAGCGCCGCATCTTGTCCCGGCTCAAGCAGATGGGGCTCTTGCGCATATTCATGGGCATCGAGTCGGGCACCCAATGCGGGCTCGACGCCATCGGGCGCAGGCAGACGGTGGCCGAGGCGACGAGCGCGCTCGAGCTCTGCGAAGAGCTCGACATCTCGTCGCAGTACACCCTCATCATCTTCCACCCCGAGGCGACTCCCGAGAGCATGCTGGCGGACCTCGAGTTCGCGGCCCGCCACCCGGCCCACCCGCTCAACTACTGCCGGGCCGAGGTCTACTCGGGTACGCCGCTCGAGCAGCGGCTGATCGCGACCGGGCGCGCCCACGGCGACTACCTGGGGCGCGCCTACCGGTATTCGGACCCTCGCGTCGAGCGGGTGTGGGAAGCGGGGCGCGACCTGTTCGCCGGCCGCTGCTGGGGCACGGGAGAGATTCTCGGTCAGGCGATTCGCCTCGACCACCAGCTCACCGTCGTCCGCCATTTCTACGAAGGCGCCGCCGTCGAACGGCTGGGGCGCGCGTTCCGCGAGTGGCAGGTCGAGCTGAACCTCGAGACGGCGAGCCTGTTCCGCGACCTGGTGCTGACCTGCGCCGACCCGGTGCCCGCTGGGCAACGCGCCTTCGACCGCGCCCTGGCCGGCCTGACGAAGCGCGAGCGCAAGGGGCGCGAGGCGCTGGTGAAGAGGCTGTGCGACTTCCGCCTGGCGGTGGACGAGTGCACCCGCGCCTCGCTGCCGCCCGAGCTGCGCCCGAAGCCGGCCAAGGGGCAGAAGCGGTCCTTCCGGGTCTCGGCCCCGCGGCATGCAGCCGCGGTCGCGGTCGCCATCGGCCTCGCCGGTTGCCTGCGGGGGACGGTGCCAGGCCCCGGCGCGGGCGGGCCGGGTGGGAGCGACGCCAGCCCAGGGACCGAGGCGCCGGCGCCGAAGCCCCACCTCGACGAGGCCGTCGCGGAAGAGGCCCCTCGGCCACCCGAAGCGGGCCCCGAGGGAACGCCGCGCAAGAAGCCGGCCGACGCCGGGCCGGCCAAGGCGGTGCCGAAGCCCCTTCCTCCTCCGTACCGCCACGACCACGGAGTCGCGGAAGCGGCGCCCCCGCCGAACAACCGTTGGCCCCTGAGAGAACCCACTCCAGACGACGTGAACAAGTGGCGCCCAGACGAAGGAGTGGCCGAGGCCGCGCCGCCGCCGAACGACGTGCTCGTCCCGGCCGACCCGAAGTGGCGTCCCGACGAGGGGGTCGCCGAGGCCGCTCCGCCGCCGAACGACGAATGGCGCCGGCGCCAGTTGCCTCCTCCTCCCCCTCCCCCTCCCCCTCCGCCCCCGGTCCGGGACGCAGGCCAACTTGACGTGGGAACGAAGTGGCAGCTCGACCACGGCGTCGCCGAGGCGGCCCCTCCGCCGATTCCCGTGCAGGGAACCTGGAGGAACCTCAGGGTCGAGGCCCCGAACCTGACTGTGTACCTGTCAGGGGTCGGCAAGGTCGACGGCCAGGTACCGGCGACGAGGGCCCTGCCTCGGCGGCTCCACTTCAAGGTCGCGGGCAAGAGTGGAGACGCCCTGATGACAGTTGACCTGTCCCAGTTTGGGCCGGCGGCAAGCCCTTCGCTCCGCGTCCAGGCGGACCCGGCCATCTCGGTGTGGGTCCACGGCCAACCGCTGGGCAAGACGCCGCTGACCGTGCCGCTGAGCGGCTTCTACCTCGAGCTGAAACTCGAAGTGCCTGGGGCGGCCGGCAACCTTCATGTGGGCTTCAACATCTACAGGTAGCGCCGCCCGTGGCGATGCCGACGGCCCTCCAGACCTTCGCCAGCCTTTTGCAGGTGTCGGTGCGGGCGCTCGACCCTCCCAAGACGAACCATCACAACCGCGAGCTCCTTGACCGCCTTCTCCTGCGGCTGGTGCCCGAGATCCCTCTACGCCGCAGCGCGGGGCCTGCCGGGCCCTTCAGCCCTTCGTGGCGACCTGATCTTTGAAGGAGATTTCGGTCTGGTCGCCGCCGCCCTCGTAGAGCACCACGCGCGCAAGGTCGTTCCGCGCGGTGAAGGTCAGCTCGATACCGGCGATCACCTTGGCCAGCTCTGTCGAGCGCGGCTTGAGCGAGACGCCCAGCGGCTCGCGGAGGGTCACCCGCACGTCGAACTGCGGCGCCAGCTTCTCGAAGTCCGCTCTGAGCACCGCCGCGATGCAGTCGAACACCGCCGCCATTCCCGGGTCGCCGCCGAAGTCGAAGGACTGGGTCGTGCCTAATGCGGGGTACCTCATCGTGGCCTGGCTGCCTTCGACCACCAGCTCGCTCTCGGCGGGCGGAAGCGTGCGCCACGTCATCTTCCCCCCGCGGGTCCACTGGAAGGTGCCGTGGGTGACCAGCGAGTCGCGCAGCGCCGCCCAGCGCCGGGTCTGGGTGAACGAGCCCGCCACCATCGCCGTGCCGGCCAGCTTCTTCTGGAGCGCGGCGATCTCCGGGCTGGTTTCTGTCGTCGAAGCGGAGGGGGCGGCGGCGAGCAGCGCGAGCGACAGGGGTAGAAAGAGCATCAGCTCACGTCCGGTGGAGGACCCCACGTGCGTTGACAGAGCACGAGGTGCTCCTTAGCATGCCTGGCTTTGCGATCGAGCACTGCGGAGGCGGTTGCCTTGGACGACAGCGCCGCGCGGCGCATCGAGCGCCTGATCGAAAGGCACCTGCCGCAGGCCTCGTCCGGTCCCGGCATTTCCACCGACACGCCGCTGCTCTCGTCGGGTCTCGGGCTCGATTCGGTGGCGCTCCTCGAGATCCTCGTGGAGATCGAGACGGAGTTCGGCGTCCAGTTTCCCGACTCCGAGATCACCGGCGAGCTCTTCCGTTCGATCGGAACGCTTGCGAGCGCCGTCGAACGCAAGATCGCGCGGACCGCCGGGTGAGCTCGAGATGACCCGGCGTGAGACGTCGATTCAGGCGAGGTTCGTCCGCGCTTGGGAAACCGCGCCAGAACGCCGCGCGCTCGGCTTCGTGAACGCGCAGGCCGCGGTGCGCTGGTTCTCGGGCGGCGAGCTTCTGGCGCTGGCGCTGGCTCGCTCGGAGTGGCTCGCCGAGCAAGGGTTGCGCCGCAGGGGAGTGGCCGTCCTGGTGATGCCCAGCGGGCAGGAGTGCGCCGCGCAACTGCTCGGCGTCTTGCTGCTTGGCGCCGTTCCGTTGCTGGTCGCGCCTCCGGTGATCCAGTCGCCACACTCCAACCTGGCGCTCGTGCTCCGGCGGGTCGTCAAGAAGACCCATGCCCGCATGGTCATCGCTCCGGCGAACCTCAGCGCTCTCAAGGACGACGTGGCCCGCGTGAGCAAGGGCA